>VGEI01000089.1 GCA_016869415.1 Alphaproteobacteria bacterium | reverse complement strand
GGGCGCGACGCACCTCGCCCAGGGCGGCGGGCGGGTTACGTGTGGTGGAAATCGAACTGTCGCTGTTCATGGCGGTGTTGTAGACCTATTCGTCTGGTGGAAGATATGAGCATGTCGCCCGAACGGAAGACAACCGTATACGACACCCCGGAAAGAAACACCGGCGCCGCCGGATCTCTTCCGTCCGGCCCGGACCCTTTGGCGCCGATATCGTCCGAGGAAGCGGCGGCGTGGCGGCAACTCCTCGCCCTGCGCCGCGCTCGCAACGACAACGGTAGCGTCGCCGTCGCCGGCCTGAGCGGCGCCAGCCCCGCCGCCGCCCGCCTCTTCGACCTCTACCTACCTTTGTGCGCGCCCGGCGCCCGGCCGCCGGTCATCGGCCACCTCGGCCAGAGCCTCGACGGCAAGATCGCCACCGGCTGCGGCCACTCGCGTTTCATCAACGGCACGGCGAACATTCTGCACCTCCACCGCCTGCGCGCCCTGGTCGACGGCATCGTGGTCGGTGCGGGCACGGTCGCCGCCGACGATCCCCAGCTTACGGTGCGGCTGTGCGAGGGACCCTGCCCGACGCGCATCGTCATCGACACCGACCGCCGGCTGCGCGACAGCCACCGGCTGTTCAGCGACGGCGCGGCACCGACGCTGGTGGCCTGCGCGCACGATGCCCTGCGCCCGGAGGAGACGCATCTCGGCCGCGCCGAGCTCATCGGCGTGAAGCGCGACGGCGAGCGGATCGACATCCGTGCGCTGCTCGCCATCCTCGCCGGGCGCGGCCTGCGCTCGCTGCTGGTCGAAGGCGGCGGTGTCACCGTCTCGCGCTTCCTCGCCGCCGGCGCGCTAACGCGGCTGCAGATCACCGTGGCGCCGGTGATCATCGGCTCGGGCCGCCCCGGCCTGACCCTGCCCGAGATCGCCCGCATGGACGAAGCGCTGCGACCGCCCGTGCGCCGCTTCGAGCTCGGCAACGACGTGCTGTTCGAGTGCGACTTCGAGCGCCCCTGATCGACATGGCGGAGCGGGCGACGGCGTGGTGGGTGGTGGCGGAGGGTGCGGGCGAGCTGCGCGGCGAGATGCTGCCCGAGCCGGCCGGCGGCCAGGTGCTGGTGCGCAGCCGGGCCAGCGCTATCAGCCGCGGCACCGAATCCCTGGTCTTCCACGGGAACGTGCCCGAGAGCGAACGCACGCGCATGCGTTGCCCCTTCCAGGCCGGCGAGTTTCCCTGGCCGGTCAAGTACGGCTACGCGGCGGTCGGCGTGGTCGAGCGCGGCCCGGCGGCGCTCATGGGGCGGCGGGTGTTTGCCTTGCATCCGCACCAGGATCGCTTCGTCGTGCCGGCGGATGCCGTGGTTCCCGTCCCCGACGCCGTGCCGGAGCGCCGCGCCACGCTGGGCGCCAACACGGAGACCGCGCTCAACGGCCTATGGGATGCCGGGCTCGCCGAGGACCGGCCGGCGCCGCCCGGCACGAACGTCGCGGTGATCGGTGCCGGCGCGCTGGGGCTGCTGATCGCCCTGCTGGCCCGCGGACGCGCGGGTGCCGAGGTGGAGATCATCGAGCCGGATACCGCGCGGGCGGTATTGGCGCGCGATCTCGGCTTTCGCGTCGCCGCAGGAGCGGGCGAAGCAAGCGAGGCGGCGATCGTCTTCGAAGTCTCCGGCCAGCCCGATGGGCTTGCCGCCGCCCTCGACCTCGCCGCCTTCGAAGGGACGATCATGGCGCTCTCCTGGTTCGGCAGCCGGCCGGTCACCCTGCCGCTGGGCGGCGCCTTCCACGCGCGGCGCCTGACCATCAGAAGCTCGCAGGTCGGCGCCGTTTCGCCGTCGCGGCGCGGCCGCGTCTCGCACCGGGAGCGTTTGACGCGGGCGCTCGCGCTGCTCGACGACCCGCTCTTTGATCGCCTGCTCGGCGAGACGGTGCCGTTTCGCAATATGCCTGAGGCGATGCCGCGTATCCTCTCCCGGCCGGTGACGCCGCCGGTCACTCCCATCCTCTATCCCGGTTGACACTCATGTTCTCCCTCGCCGTCAGCGACCATTTCATGATCGCCCATAGCTTCAAGGGCGAGATCTTCGGGCCGGCGCAGGGCCTGCACGGCGCCACCTACGCCGTCGAGCTGGAGCTGCGGCGCCCCGAGCTTGACGAGCACGGCCTGGTGGCGGATATCGGCCTGCTGCGCGCCTTGCTGCGCCAAGTGCTCGACGGCCTCGACTACCGCAATCTCGACGGCGAGCCGGCGTTCAAGGGCGTGAACACGACCACCGAGTTCCTGGCGCGGGAGATCTGGCGGCGGGCGCAGACGCGCATCGCCCAGGGCGCGCTCAAGACCGGTGGCCTCGGCACGCTCAAGGTGACCTTGCGGGAATCGCCCGTCGCCTGGGCCGCGTATGAAGCGCCGCTCTGAGGCGATTCATTTCGCGGTTCCGGGTGCGCTCGACCAGGCCACCGGCGGTTATCGCTACGACGCGGCGATCGTCGCCGGCTTGCGCGCGCTCGGTCACGAGGTCGTGGTGCACGAGCTGGCGGGACGGTTTCCGCTCGCCGATGCGCCGGCCGTGGCGGCGGCACGCGCGGCGTTGAAGAAGATCGGCCGCGGGCGCGCGGTGATCGACGGGCTGGCGCTGCCCGCCTTCGCCGGACTGCTCGGCGGGAAGCGTCGTATCGCCGGGCTGGTGCATCACCCGCTGTGGCTCGAAAGCGGCATGGCGCGGCGTACCGCCGACGAGCTGCGCCGGCTGGAGAGCGGCATGCTGAAGCAGCTCGCAACGGTCATCGTCACCAGCCAAGCGACACGTCTCGACGTCATGGCGCTGGGTGTCGACCCCGGCTCCATCGCCGTGGTCGAACCGGGCACGGCGCCGGGCGCCGTGCGGTGGCGCGGCGCCGGCGTGGCGCGGCTGCTGAGTGTGGGCACCCTGACGCCGCGCAAGGCACACGACCTGCTGCTGCGCGCCCTGGCGAAACAGCGCCACCGGGGCTGGCGGCTGATCTGTGCCGGCAGTGTCACGCGCAACGTGCACCACGCAAGAGCCTTGCGGGCTCTGGTCACGCGGCTGCGTCTCGGCGCCCGCGTCCGTTTTACCGGCGAAGTCCCGCCGCGGACCCTGGCGCGGCTCTATGCCGGCAGCGACCTCTTCATCCTGCCCTCGCTGCACGAAGGCTACGGCATGGCCTTCGCCGAAGCGCTGGCGCGCGGCGTGCCGGTGGTCGGCAGCCATGCCGGCGCGCTATCTGATGTCGTGCCGAGGCCGGCGGGGATCCTGGTGCCGCCGGGCAGGGTGACGGCGCTGTCCAGCACCCTGCGCCTGCTGCTCGGCACATCCCACAGGCGTGAACGCCTGGCACGCGGTGCTTTCCTGCGCCGCCGCTATTTTCCCGGCTGGCCGGCGCAGGTGCGGCGCTTCCTCCGGGCGCTGCCGTCATGAGCTTCGCGCCCGAATGGCTGGCCCTGCGCGCGCCGATCGATGCGCGGGCACGCGACGCCGATCTGGCGCGGCGCTTCGCCGCTTCGCTGCCGCCCTCGCCGCTGATCGTCGATCTCGGTGCCGGCACCGGCGCCAATGCCCTGGCCCTGACCCCGCTGCTGCCGCAGGCCGGCTTCCGCCTGGTCGACAACGATTGCGCCCTGCTCGACATCGCCCGTGCGCGGGTAAAGGCCGAGATCCTGCACACCGACCTGACCGGCGATCTCGAAGCGCCGATCGCCGGGGCTGATGCGATATCGGCCTCGGCACTGATGGATTTGGTTTCGGCGCCGTGGTTCGACCGTCTCGCTGCATTGGCCGCGTCGCGCCGCCTGACGCTGCTGTTCACCCTCAATGTCGACGGACGGCATGCGCTGACGCCGGAAGATCGGGACGACGGCCTGGTCTTCGCGGCATTCGCCAGCGATCAGCGCCGGGACAAGGGATTCGGGCCGGCGCTCGGGCCCGACGCGCCGCGCCATATGGAAACCCGCCTGGCGTCACTCGGCGCCACAGTTCACCTAGCCGACAGCGCCTGGCACGTCGATGCCGCAGCGCGCGGATTGCTGACGGAATTCATCGGCGGCATGGCCGAGGCGGCCGGGCGCGCCGCACCGGCGGAGGCGGCTTCCATCGCCGCGTGGCGGCAGCGGCGGCAGGTTCAGATCCGCAAGGGCGCCCTCTCGCTCACCGTCGGGCACCGGGATCTGCTGGCGCAGTGGTAAGGCGGCAATAGATGTCGCCTTGCCGACCGTGGGTCGTGATGAATTCGCGCATGGCGGCGGCGTCGAGCCACTCGGGCAGGGCAAGGCGCATGCTCTCGCCCGGCGACCAGTTGTAGCGGTAGGCGGCGAGAAGCTCGAGACGATCGATGCAGGAAACCGCCTCGTCCTCGGCGCCGGGCACCACCTCGAAGGACAACACCGCAACCGGCGAGGAGAGGCCGCGCAGAGCCGCGGCCTCGGCACCCTCGATATCGAGCTTGACGAAACCGGGCTGTCCGAAACGCTCGATCAGCGTGTCGAGGGTCTCGACGCGCACCGCGATCTCGCGGTTCCAGGCGACGTTGCGGAAACTCCGGTGCCGGCCCATCCGGTCGCGCCAGGTGGGGGACACGGTGCTGACCGTGGGATGCCGGTCGCTGACGAACAGCCTCGTCTCGCCCGGCTGCTCGCCCACCGCCGCCTCGATGACGGTGACCTCCCGGTCATGGGCAAAGAACCGGCGCAGCAGGCCGGCATAAACCGGCTGCGGCTCGACGGTGATCACCCGCACGCCGAGGGCGCGCAGCGCACGCACGCGATTGCCGACATGCGCCCCGATGTCGAAGGCAAGACTGCCCGGCGGCACCAGGGGTGCGAGCAGCCTGCGCAAGCGCCGCTGACGGAAGGGGATCGCGTGATAGATGAGCAGCGAGCGGAACAGGCCCCAGCTTCGTGCCAGCATGTCGGCCCTATTCGGCCGCCGCCGCGGGAGTGCTGAGCAGATAACGGATGTCGAGACCGAACGACCAGGCCGTCGCCAGCAGGCCGGCCGCCGCCGCCGGACCGGCAAGGAAGGCCGGCAGGTCCGGGATCAGGGCGAGCACCAGCGCCAGGCCCTGAAAGACGCAGACCGCGCGGCGGCGCTCGCTGTGGGGTAGCGGGGCCCGCAGGGCCGGCACCAGGAATCCGGCGGCAACGAACAGATAGCGCGCGGCACCGATCAGCAGCACCCAGGCGCCGAGCTCGCCGGCCGAGACGATCAGCAGGCCGAGGACCAGCATGAGAAGCGCATCGACCTCCATGTCAAAGCGCGCGCCGAAGGGCGAGGCCGTGGCGAAGCGGCGGGCGAGGAAGCCGTCGACCCCATCGAGTACGATGCAGAGAAAAGCCGCGAGGCAAGCGATCCGCAGCAGGCCCGTGTCGAGCGGGCCGGCGAGCAGTCCCGCCAGCGTGACGACCGCAGCACCGCGCGCCAGGGTCAGCGCATTGGCCGCGCCGAAGCGGCGCTGCGGCCGATGCGCCGCGAGCCCGCGCACCACCGCAGCGGCGAGCCCGAGATAGAGGGCGAGCGCCGTCAGGCTTTGCGCGGCGCTAAGCGCGCCGGCATCGGTGGCGATACCCAGGATCGCCACCAGCAAGCCGCCAACGAGGGCGACATGGAGAAGCGCCCCGGCCCTCAGGCGGGACAGCGTGCTATCGGCCATACATCGCTACCACGTCCGGGCGGGATGAGTAGCTGGCCAGGAACCACGCCAAAAACGACTCCATGCCGACATCCGTGGTGGTCGCTGGCGGCATCATGCCGGCGACGTAGCCAGCCCGTTGGAAGGGCTCGATCAGCGCCGGGTCGCGGCTCAGGACATGGATCGGCACGGCCTTGTTGCGCGAGGCGGCGGCGACGGTCAGTGGAGGCTGGTGATCGCCGACGAGGATGATCAGGGAATCGTCGGCCAGCCGCTTGACCAGATAGTTGCCGAGCGCCTCCAGCACATAGCGGATCGTGCCGGCATAGCCGCGCCGGTTGTCGAAGACCTGGGCCGGCGGTGGATACTCCTCGAAGCCGAGCCTGTCGTAGAGGCGCCCGTCGCCCAGGTCGTCCGCCTCTTCGATGAGCGGCGGCGCGCTGTCGAACGGCAGGTGGCTGCTGGCCAGCACGTACTGGATGAAGAGCGGCTTCGTCGCCTTGGCGATCTCGCGCGCATGCACCTTCTCGATCACGAACTGGTCCGGGATGGTCTCCCAGGAGAAGCGCATGCCGGCATAGGCGAAGGCAGCGTCGTTGAGCACGGCGTCGAAGGAGAAAAAAGCGCTCTCCGGCCAGGGCTGCTGGATGCGCGGCACGGCGACCACGGTGCGATAGCCGCGCTCGCGCAGGAAACGGCCCAGCGTCGGTGCCGTGCTGGTCAGCAGCACGTCATAGAGAGGCTGCGTGTCGATACGCACCCCCGTGGTCATCGTGGCATGGGCCATCCACGAGCCGCCGCCGGTAATCGGCGAGTTGAGCAGGCTGGAATAGACGTGATAGCCCGCCGCACGGGCCTGCTCCGCGAAGCGGTCGCGGACCGGGTTAAGGCTCTCGGCCAGACCCGGGTCGCTCAGGGTGATCGCGCCGTAGGATTCGACGAAGACCAGCAGGACGTTGCGCCCCTTGAGCCCGCGCAGGTCGGGGTCGCGCGGCAGAGCGGCCTGTGCCGCTTCTATCTGCGCGAGATAGCGATGGGTGAGACCCCTGGCATCCAGGATCTGGAGGGCGTTTCGCCACGCCACCTCGGCCACCGCCCCGGTTAACGGCAGGCGGCCCAAATCATAGCGCGGCGGTACCGCGGCATGGGCGAGAACAGCGAGGAGCGCCACGACGGCAAAGGCACGCAGGCGCAACGCCGAGGAGGAGGCGGAAACAACGCCGATTGTCCAGCGCAGCAGACCCAGCATTGCCAGCAGGCTCAGCAGTGACACTGCCAGCAGGGCAACGAAATGCGCCGGGCTGAGGGAGTCGCGGAGCAGGCCGAGAAAGAACGGCAGGTACTTGAGGTCGACCGCCGCGTTGAACACGCGACCGAAGGACCACGGCACGACGATGTCGGCGAGACGCAGGAGGACCAGCGCGAGAAGCAGGGCAGCGGCCAACCAGGCGAGGATGCCGCCAAACCGCCAGCGCGGCAGAACCATGGCTAGTGCCAGAACCGCCATGAGCTCTAGCGAGATCTGCGCCGGCAGCAGCGCCCAGCGGGATTCGAGGAAGTCGCCCAGAACCAGGACGGCGTTAAGCAGGAAGACGGCACCGGCGGCGGCCAAGAAACGGCGTGCGCCGGGCTCGAAAATCGATAGCGTGCGGCCGCGTAAGGGCATCAAGCGGGTAGTCTAGCGCGCGCCGGCAGCGCTGGCCATCGCAACGGCAGCGCTTGCCAGATCTCAGCCGCCGCCGGCGGCCTGTTTGCGGTACTCGTAGAACTTGTTGAACTTGCGCAGCAGATATTCGCCCGAGGTGATCTCGGGCATGGCCGCGAAGCGCGCATCGAAATTCGGATCGAAGAAGAACGGGATCGAGTGGCGGGCCCGCCCGGAGCGGTTGACCACGCGATGCAACGGCGACTGGATCCGGCCGCCGCTCAGCTCCGACAGCATGTCGCCGATGTTGATGACGAAGGCGTCGGCCCGCGGCTCCACCGGCACGAGTTCGCCCTCGGCCGAGCGCACCTCCAGCCCGCCATTGGCATCCTGCGCCAGGATGGTCAGGAAGCCGTAGTCCTTATGCTCCGCCGCACCGTATTCCTTCTCCGCGACGTTGCTGTCCGGCGGATAATGGAAGAGGCGCATGAAGGCGACCGGCTTGGTGTAGAGCGCCCGCAGATCAGCCGGCGTCATGCCCAGGCAGAGCGCCAGCGGGCCGAGCAGCCGGTCGCCGAGACCGAGGATCGCGTTGAAATAGGTTTCCACCGGCGCACGGAAATCCTGCAGCTCCGGCCAGCGGTTGAGCCCGTGCAGCGGTTTGTTGGCCAGGATGTCCGGGTCGTCGGCCGTCAGGCCAAGGCCGACGTTGAAGCTCTCCTTCAAGTCCGGCTTGTTGCCCGGATAATGCGTGTTGTGCATCGGCGCGTAGCCGCGATTGTCCTTGCTGATGCGGATCGCCATGCGGCTTTCCAGCAGCAGAGCGAAGAAGCGCCGGCAGGCCTCGAAGGCGCCGGCCACGGTCGCGGCCGGCACGCCGTGATCGACGACCTGCAGGGCACCCCACTTCTCCAGCGCCGGCAGGAGGCCACACACCACCTTGCGGTCGGCATCGACCTCGGCGTTGGTCAGCGGCGCCAGGCTGACGACCGGAACGGCAGACATCGCTGATGTGCCTCGCACGCGATGGTTTGCGGGGGTTTGCGCATTACGCATGCTTTTGTATTCATCGGTCAACGGTTTTTCAGCATACTTGAGGGCGATACCGTGGCCCTTGGATCACCATGAAGATCGCCATCCCCGACCTGATCTCGAATTCCTATTTCCCGGTGATCGCCGCGGTCGAGCTAGGCCTGTTCAAGCAGGAAGGCCTCGACGTTTCTCTCGAGCTGGTCGTGCCGGTGGAAAACGCTCTCAAGGGTCTCGGCGACAGCAGCCTGGAATTCCTCGGCTGCTCCTCGCATCTCGTGGTCGGCGGCTTTCCCGAATGGCGCGGCGCCAAGCTGCTCTGCGCCCAGTCGCAGCACATGTACTGGTTCCTGGTCATGCGCGCGGACCTCAAGGTCGAGCGCGGCGACCTCGCCGCCCTCAAGGGGCGGCGCATCGGCGCCGCCTACTGGATCGCCATGACGCTCAAGCAGCTGCTGGCCGAGAAGGGTATCGATGCCGAGCGCGAGGGCATCAACATCGCGCCGATCCCCGGCGCCCACGGTGCGGGAATGAGCTTCGGCGTCATTGCCGCTCAGGCTCTCGCCGACGGCCGGGTGGACGGGTTCTGGGCAAACGGCATGGGCGCCGAGCTGGCGGTGCGCCGCGGCGTGGGCACGGTAGTGCTCGACGCACGCCGCGACGTTGGCACGCCCGACTACACCATGGCTTCGATCGTCGCCGCCGACCGGCTGATCGAGCGCTCGCCCGAGACCGCGGCGGCGGCAGTACGCGCCATCGTCAAGGCGCAGCGCGCCCTCAAGGGCAATCCCGACCTCGCCAGCGACATCGGCCGCCGGCGCTTCCCCGAGACCGAGGCTGGTGTGATCGCCGATATCGTGCGGCGCGACCTCCCCTATTACGATTCCTCGCTGCCCCCGGCGGCCATCGATCGCATGATCCGCTTCTCCAATGCCGCCGGCATCCTCAGACGGCAGCCGTCGTATGACGAAATCGTCGCGCGGCAATTCGCGCCGCTGTGGACTGGCTGAGCCACGGACAGGACATCGCCATGCCTGACCAACCCCACCTGCTGATCGACCGCCTGCCGAAATGCGAGCTGCACATCCACATCGAGGGCAGCCTCGAGCCTGAGCTGATGTTCGCACTCGCCCAGCGCAACAAGGTCAAGCTGCCGTTTGCCTCGGTCGAGGAGGTACGCAAGGCCTACCAGTTCAGCCAGCTGCAGGACTTCCTCGATATCTACTACCAGGGCATGTCTGTACTCATCACCGAGCAGGATTTCTTCGACTTAGCCTGGGCCTATCTTGAGCGGGCGCGGGCCGACAATGTCCGTTATGTGGAGATGTTCTTCGATCCGCAGGGGCACACGTCGCGCGGGGTCGCTTTCGCCACCGTGGTCGGCGGGCTCCATCGCGCCTGCCAGGAAGCTGCGGCCCGGCTTGGCATCCGGGCAAGCCTGATCATGTGCTTCCTGCGCCATCTCAGCGAGGCCGAGGCTGAGGCCACGCTCGATCAGGCGCAGGCACACCGCAGCCGCATCATCGGCGTCGGTCTCGATTCGTCGGAGAAGGGTCATCCGCCGAGCAAGTTCCGCACCGTCTATCGCCGCGCCAGGGAGATGGGCCTGCACCTCGTCGCCCATGCCGGCGAAGAGGGCCCGCCGGAATACGTCTGGGAAGCGCTCGACGTGCTGGGCGTCGAGCGCGTCGATCACGGCAACCGGTCGCTGGAGGACGACAGCCTCGTCGCCCGGCTTGCCCGGGAGCGCATGCCGCTGACCGTCTGCCCACTGTCCAACCTCAAGCTTTGCGTGGTACGCGATCTCCGCCGGCATCCGCTGCGCCGGATGATGGACAAGGGACTGACCGTGACGGTCAACTCCGACGATCCCGCCTATTTCGGCGGCTATGTCGGCGACAACTACCGGGCGGTGCAGCAAGCGCTGGGTCTGGGGCGTGACGAACTGATCGCGGTGGCGCGCAACGGTTTTCTGGCCGCGTTCATGCCCGAGGATGAACGCAAGAAGGCCCTCACCGAGTTCGACGCCGCCGTGGCGGCGCTGGGCCGCTAATCCGGCTCGCGGTCGCGCACTCCACCCAACGCCTGGCGCAGCGCAGCGGACACCCTGCGGCACGATTCGTTGTAGGGGCCAGAGGTGCGATAGTCCTCGGTGCGCGGATAGGGCTCGTCGAGCGGAATGTCCGCCAGTATCCGGCTCGGCCGGGCGCTCATCACTGATCGGCCCCCATCGAGTGGTCAGGGTTGAATGTTAGTTCAGAGTTGGCCGTTGCGCTAGTTGGAGCGTGGCCGGCGAAGCCGATCGGCGTAGCGCAGCCGGCCATGC
>VGEI01000088.1 GCA_016869415.1 Alphaproteobacteria bacterium | reverse complement strand
CGCTACAGCCCCTAGCCCGCGATTGATGTAAATCAAAAGTTTAGCGGGCCGGCGCCCCGGCCGCCAAGCCCGGTA
The DNA here is from genome assembly GCA_016869415.1 of Alphaproteobacteria bacterium. GTDB lineage: Bacteria > Pseudomonadota > Alphaproteobacteria > CACIAM-22H2 > CACIAM-22H2 > VGEI01. Next base: position 10,866 of record VGEI01000088.1, on the reverse strand, counting down.
TGCGATATACACGCGCGATGGTTAAAACTTCCACTGGGATGAAGGCTAGGCGGCGGGAGCCAAACCCTTCTGCTGGACCATGGCCGCCGTGTCGTCCAGCGCCGCCCGGAAACGCCGCAGCATTTCGTCGATCTGCTCCTCGCCGATGATCAGCGGCGGGCAGAGGGCGACGCGGTCGCCGAACAGCGGACGGACGACCAGCCCGTGTTCCTGGGCGCGGCCGGCGAAATACGCCGCCAGCGCCTGCGCCGGATCGAAGAATTCACGGGGCGCCTTGCTCTTCACCAGCTGAATGGCGCCGATCAAGCCGATGCCGTCGGCTTCGCCGACCAGGGGGTGGTCGGCGAATTTCCGCAGGCCCGCGAGGAAACGCGGCGCAACCCGCCGCACATGGCCGAGAATGTCCCGCTCCTCGTAGAGCTTCAGCGTCTCGATGGCCACCGCGGCGGCGACGGGGTGGGCGGAATAGGTGTAGCCGTGCCCGAACGTGCCGATGGCCGCACTGGCCTTGACCATGGCCTGCCAGACGGCGTCCGAGATGAGCACCCCGGAAATCGGCAGATAGGCCGACGACAGCGCCTTGGCCACGGTCATCATGTCCGGCTTCAGGTCGAAGGTCTGGGTGCCGAACATGTTGCCGGTGCGGGCGAAGCCGCAGATCACCTCGTCGACAATGAACAGGATGTCGTACTTCCTGAGGATGGGCTGCAGCCGCTCGAAGTAGCCCCTGGGTGGCAGCAGCACGCCGCCGGCACCCATCACCGGCTCGGCGATGAAGGCGGCGACGGTCTCCGCGCCTTCGCGCTCGATCAGGGCCTCGAAATTGGCGATCAGCCGGTCGACGAAGGCGCTCTCGCTCTCGCCGGGCTTGCCTTGCGTGTAGTAGTGCGGGCAGTCGGCATGTACGATGCCGGCGATCGGCAGGTCGAAATCGCGGTGATTGGCCGGCAGGCCGGTCAGGCTCGCCGTGGCGATGGTGACCCCGTGGTAGGCGCGGTTGCGCGAGACGATCTTCTTCTTTTTCGGCCGGCCGAGCGCGTTGCTGTAGTACCAGACCAGCTTCATCGCCGTGTCGTTGGCCTCGGAGCCGGAATTGGCGAAGAACACTTTCGACATCGGCACCGGGGCCATGGCCAGCAGGCGCTCGGCCAGCTCGATGCCCGGCTCGTGCGACTTGCCGGCGAAGATGTGATAGGTGGGCAGCGCCTTCATCTGGCGCGTCGCGGCTTCGATCAGCCGCGGTTCGTCGAAGCCCAGCGACGTGCACCACAGCCCGGCCAGGCCCTCGATATATTCCTTGCCGGAATCGTCATAGATGTAGACGCCCTTGCCACGGCCGACGACCAGCGGACCGTTCGTCTGGTGCGCCTTGAGATTGGTGTAGGGGTGGACAAGCGAGGCGATGTCGCGGCTCGCCAGCGAATTTCCCCGTGGGGCGTTCATGGTCGTCTCCGCTGCGTATACCGAGCGGCGCTCAGAGTACCGACCGCCGGGCGGTCAGGGCAATGGCCTAGGGTGCATGCCGCACCAGCAGGATCTGCGGCCTGCCGCCGCTCTCGCTCTCGCCGACCACGGCAAAGCCCACGCGGCGGTGGAAATCGAGGCTTGCCGGATTGTCGGGAAGGATGTCGGAGGCAAGTTCGGCGGCGCCCTGCGCCCGGGCCCAGCCTGCCGCAGCCTCGATCAGCGCCTGCCCCAGGCCGCGGCGCCGGTGCGGCGGCGCCACATACACGCCTTCGACGTAGCCGACAGTGCGGCCGGCAAAGGCCGGCAGGTCGTCGCGCAGCGAGACTTCGACAAAGCCCGTCGGGCGCTCGCCGTCGACCGCCAGCAGCACGGCGTAGCGCAGGGCGCCGAAGCGCTGCGGGTCCGTTAGCAGGGTTCCGGCTTCGGCGGCGAGCGTGGTGGCATCGCTGCCCAGCCACAGCGCCTGGCGCAGCCCGATCCAGGCGGCGTGGTCCGCCGGGGTCAGCGGACGGACGGACGGGGCGGCGGGCGGGCGTATCCTGCGATGGTAGCGGGTTCGCTGGGGGGCGGCGACGGCCTCAGGCAAGCAATTGAATACGCTCGACTAGTGCCTTAAGGTCTCGCCAGACGGGGAAACAGGCGCAAGCCGGCCCCGTGGGTTCTGGGGAGACACGGTCTGGCGCGGCTTTCACGGCGCCGGCCCAACGAGGGAGATTTCGATGAAAATTCAATGGGCGGCGCTTGCCGCCGCGACGGCATTGACGATCGGCCTGGCCGTCCCGGCCGAGGCCAAAAGCTTCCGCATGGCGGTGGCGGGCGATGCCAACACCATGGATCCGCACGCCAACAACGCCGGCAACACGACACTGATCCTGCGCCAGGTCTACGAGCCGCTGATCCATCGCGGTCAGAAGCTGGAAAAGATACCGGGCCTGGCCACCGAGTGGTCGAATCCCTCGCCCAATGTCTGGCGCTTCAAGCTGCGCCAGGGCGTGAAGTTCCACGACGGCTCGACCATGACCGCCGACGACGTGGTGTTCTCGATCCAGCGGGCGCTGGCTCCGACCTCCGACTTCAAGCTCTACGTCAGCGGCATCACCGAGGCGAAGAAGGTCGATGAGTCCACCGTCGACCTGATCACCTCGACGCCGAACCCGATCGTGCCCGACGGCCTGCCGCGCGTGCACATCATGAGCAAAGCCTGGTCAGAGAAGAACAACGTTCAGCAGCCGCAGAACTTCCGCAACAAGGAAGAGACCTTCGCCGTGCGCAATGCCAACGGCACCGGTCCATTCATGCTGCGCGCCCGCGAGCCGGATTCCCGCACCGTGCTGGTGCGCAATCCCAACTGGTGGGGCTGGAGCCAGCCCGGCATGGGTAACGTGACCGAGATGGTGTTCACGCCGATCAACAACGACGCCACGCGCTTCAGCGCGCTGATGTCGGGCGAGATCGACTTCGTGCTCGACCCGCCGGTGCAGAACCTCGAGGCGCTCAAGCGCAATCCGAAGATCAAGGTGCTGGAAGGCCCCGAGAACCGCACCATCTACCTGTCGATGGACCAGAAGCGCGACGAGCTCCTGTACTCCAACGTCAAGGGCAAGAACCCGTTCAAGGACGTGCGGGTGCGCCAGGCGGTCTATCACGCCATCGACGCCGAGGCGATCAAGTCCCGGGTGATGCGCGGCCAGTCGGTGCCCACGGGCTCGATGTGGACCGAGTTCGTCAACGGCTACTCGGACAGCAACGAGAAACGCCTGCCGCTCGACCGGGATAAGGCCAAGAAGCTGCTGGCCGAGGCCGGATACCCCAACGGCTTCGAGGTGACTCTCGACTGCCCGAACAACCGTTACATCAACGACGAGCAGATCTGCGTCGCCGTCGCCGGCATGCTGGCGCAGATCGGCATCCAGGCGAAGGTCAGCGCCACGCCCATGGGCACGCACCTGCCCAAGCTCCAGAAGGACGACACCAGCTTCTACCTTCTCGGCTGGGGCGTGCCGACCTTCGATGCGCTCTACACCCTGCAGGCCCTCATCCGGTCGCGCGGCCAGGGCGCTGACGGCAGCTTCAATTACGGCAACTATTCGAATCCGAAGGTCGACGCGCTGATCGATCAGGTGAAGGTCGAGCTCGATCTCGGCAAACGCCGGCAGCTGATGATCGATGCCCTCAAGCTGCACAACGAGGACGTGGGTAACATCCCCCTCCATCACCAGATGATCCCCTGGGCGATGGCGTCGAACGTCACCGCCGTGCACCAGTCGGAAAACCAGCTCGATCTTTGGTGGGTCAAGGTCGACTGAGACGTTGACGATGGCCGGCCCGGGCAACCGGGCCGGCCGATCGCTCCATGATCGCTTACATCATTCAGCGTCTGCTGCAGTCCGTCCTGGTGATGGCGGCGGTCGGATTCGTCGCCTTCTCGCTCTTCGCTTATGTCGGCGACCCGATCACCATCATGCTCGGGCAGGACTACAACGAGACGGAGCGTGCCCGGCTGGCGGCCCAGCTCGGGCTCGACCGGCCGTTCTACGTCCAATTCGCCAATTTCGTGGCCAATGCCGTGCAGGGCGATTTCGGAATCTCATACCGCCTCGCCCGGCCGGTCAACGCGGTGATCCGCGAGCGCCTGCCGGCCACGCTTGAGCTGTCGCTGATTGCCGCCTTCCTGGCGCTCGCCGTCGGCGTGCCGATGGGCGTCTACACCGGCCTCAAGCGCGACTCCTGGTTGTCGCGTTTCTTCCTGACCGTTTCCCTGATCGGCGTATCGCTGCCCACCTTCCTGATCGGCATCCTGCTGATCCTCGTCTTCGCCGTGATCCTCGGCTGGCTGCCCTCTTTCGGCCGCGGCGAGACGGTGCAGCTCGGCTGGTGGACCACCGGCTTCTTCACCAAGTCGGGGTTGAAGGCCCTGATCCTGCCGTCGATCACGCTTTGCCTGTTCCAGCTCACGTTGATCATGCGTTTGGTGCGCTCGGAGATGCTGGAGGTGCTGCGCACCGACTACATCAAGTTCGCCCGCGCCCGGGGCTTGCGCGACCGCGCCGTGCATTTCCGCCACGCGCTGCGCAACACGCTCGTGCCCGTGATCACCATCGCCGGCCTGCAGCTCGGCGCCATCATCGCCTTCGCCATCATCACCGAAACGGTGTTCCAGTGGCCGGGCATGGGGCTGCTCTTCATCCAGTCGGTCTCGGCCACCGACATCCCGGTGATGGCGGCCTATCTCTGCCTGATCTCCTTCGTCTTCGTGGTGATCAACTTCGTCGTCGACTTGCTCTACTACGCGGTCGATCCGCGGCTGCGCGTCGACCGCGGGGCGGTGGGCGGCCATGGCTGACGCGACGGAGATGTCGGCGCGCAGCGCCGGCGGTACAGCGCCGGCTGCGCTGCAACGCGCCTTCGATTCCGACATTTTCTACAGTTTCCGCAATTCGCCGATCACCATGCTGGCGGCGGTGGTCACGCTGCTCGGTTTCGTCGGCGCGATTTTCGCACCCTGGCTGGCGACGCAGAACCCTTTCGACCTGCGCACCCTCAATCTGATGGATGCCTCGCTGCCGCCGGCCTGGGTCGAGGGCGGCGAGGCTAAGTACCTCTTCGGCACCGACAACCAGGGCCGCGACGTCTTCTCCACCATCCTCTACGGCTCGCGCATCTCGCTGCTGGTCGGCGTCGGCTCGGTTCTGCTGGCCCTGGTGCTCGGCGTGGGCCTCGGGCTGCTGAGCGGCTACGCGGGCGGCTCGATCGACGCCTTCATCATGCGCGTAGCCGACGTGCAGCTGAGCTTTCCCGCCATCCTCATCGCGCTGCTGATCGACGGGATTACCCGGGCCATTCTGCCGCGCGAGGCGCACGATGCCGCGGCGGTCTACGTGCTGATCCTGTCGATCGGCGCCTCGGGCTGGGTGCAGTACGCGCGCACCGTGCGCGGCTCGACCATGGTCGAGAAGAACAAGGAATACGTCCAGGCGGCGCGGGTCATCGGCCGGCATCCCTTCGCCATCATGCTGCGCCATGTCCTGCCCAACGTCATGGGGCCGGTGCTGGTGATCGCCACCATCCACCTGGCGGTCGCCATCATCACCGAGGCGACGCTCTCCTTCCTCGGCGTCGGTGTGCCGCCGACCCAGCCGTCGCTGGGCACGCTGATCCGCATCGGCAACAACTTCCTCTTCTCCGGCGAGTGGTGGATCACGGTGTTCCCCGGTGCCGCGCTCGTCATCATGGTGCTGGCGGTCAACCTGCTGGGCGACTGGCTGCGCGACGCGCTCAACCCGAAGCTCCGATGACCTCTACCCGCGCCAACCGCCCGCTGCTCGAGGTGCGCAACCTGCGCGTCGAGTTCCCCACCCGCCGCGGCACGCTGGTGGCGGTGGACGACGTCTCCTTCCATATCGATGCCGGCGAGGTGCTCGGCGTGGTCGGCGAGTCGGGGGCCGGCAAGTCGCTCACCGGCGCGGCGATCATCGGGCTTCTCGAGCCCCCGGGACGCATTGCCGGCGGCGAGGTGCGGCTCGAGGACAAGCGCATCGACAACCTCTCGGCCGAGCATCTGCGCCGCATCCGCGGCCGCCAGATCGGCGCCGTCTTCCAGGATCCGCTGACCTCGCTCGATCCGCTGTTCACCGTCGGGCAGCAGCTGGTCGAGACGATCATGACCCATCTCGACCTGAGTGAGGCGCAGGCCCGCAGCCGCGCCATCGAGCTCCTGCGCGAGGTCGGCATCCCCGGCGCCGAGCGGCGCATCGACCACTATCCGCACCAGTTCTCGGGCGGTATGCGCCAGCGCGTGGTCATCGCCCTGGCGCTCTGCGCGCAGCCGCGGCTGATCATCGCCGACGAGCCGACCACGGCGCTCGACGTCTCGATCCAGGCGCAGATCATCACCCTGCTCAAGCGCCTGTGCCGCGAGCATGGTGCGGCGGTCATGCTGGTCACTCACGACATGGGCGTGATCGCCGAGACGGCCGACCGGGTCGCGGTCATGTATGCCGGGCGCATCGCCGAGATCGGGCCCGTCGGCGAGGTGATCCGCAAGCCGCGACATCCCTACACGATCGGCCTGATGGGCTCGATCCCCAAGCTCGACCGTGCGGTGGCGCGTTTGGTGCAGATCGAGGGCGCCATGCCGCGCCTCACCGCAATTCCAACCGGCTGTGCCTTCAACCCGCGTTGCCCCAAGGTCTTCGAGCGCTGCCGGCACGAGCGGCCGGATCTGATGCCGGTCGAGACCAATCATGCGGCCTGCTGGCTGCATGCCCCGACTCTTACGGAGGCCACCCGTGGCTGACGGTTCGACGCCGCCCGGCGGACCGAAGAGCGGGCCGCTGCTCTCGGTACGCAACATCGCGCGCTATTTCGACGTCTCGAAGCCCTGGCTCGCCCGGGTGATCGAGGGCCAGCCGCGGCTGCTGCTCAAGGCGGTCGACGGTGTCTCGTTCGACATCCCGCGCGGCCAGACGTTGTCGCTCGTGGGAGAGTCGGGCTGCGGCAAGTCGACGGTCGCCCGGCTCGTGGTCGGCCTCTACCGGCCGACGCGCGGGCAGGTGGAATTCGAGGGCGTCAACGTCACGGCGCTGCGCCGCCGCTCGGAACTGGCGCCGATCCGCCGCCGCTTCCAGATGATCTTCCAGGACCCCTATGCCAGCCTCAACCCGCGCTGGCGGGTACGCGATATCATCGCCGAGCCGATCCGGGCGCACGGGCTGATGAAGGATTCCGGCGCGCTGAACCGCCGGGTCGACGAGCTGCTGCGCCTGGTACGCCTGGCGCCCGCCGACGGCGAGAAGTACCCGCACGAGTTCTCCGGCGGCCAGCGCCAGCGTATCTCGATCGCCCGGGCGCTCTCCAGCAACCCCGAGTTCCTGGTCTGCGACGAGCCGACCTCGGCGCTCGACGTCTCAGTGCAGGCCCAGATCCTCAACCTGATGAAGGATCTGCAGCGCGAGCTCGGCCTCACCTACCTGTTCATTTCCCATAATCTTGCAGTCGTCTTCCACATCTCCGACCGCGTCGGCGTCATGTATCTCGGGCGCATCGTCGAGCTCGCCGAGTCGAAGGCGCTTTTCGCCGCGCCGCAGCACCCCTATACGCGCATGCTGCTCGACGCCATTCCCGACCTGGAGATGAGCGGCCGCGGCCGCACGCCGGTGGCCGGCGAGGTACCCAACCCCCTTAACCCCCCGACGGGATGCGCCTTCCATCCGCGCTGCCCTTGGGCCAACGAGCGTTGCCGCCGCGAGGAGCCGGTGGCGAAGCCCGCCCCCAACGGCGCGCTCGCCGCCTGCCATGCGGTGGAGGAGCGGCGGATACCGGAGAAGACGGGTTAGCTCCGCCCGTAGGTGTCCTCGAGCCGGACGATGTCGTCCTCGCCAAGATAGCCGCCCGACTGCACCTCGATCAGGTGCAGGTCGTCGCTGCCGATATTCTCCAGCCGATGCACCGTGCCGACCGGGATATAGGTCGACTGGTTCTCGCGCAACACCAGGACGTCCTCGCCGCGCGTCACCCGCGCCGTGCCCTGCACGACCACCCAATGCTCGGCGCGCTGGGCATGCTTCTGCAACGACAGCTTGGCGCCCGGCTTGACCACGATGCGCTTCACCTGGAAGCGCGGGCCGGCATCGACGCCGCGGTAGCTGCCCCAGGGCCGGTGCACGGTCTTGTGCAGCGAGGCCTCGCTCCGCTTGCTCGACTTGAGCGTGTCGACGATCTTCTTGACGTCCTGTGCCCGGTCCTTGCCGGCGGCGAGCACCACGTCGTCGGTGACTACGACCACGACATTGTCGAGCCCCACGGTTGCCAGCAGCATGCCGTCGCCCGTGCGCAGGTAGGCGTTGGTCGTATCGTGGGCGATGACGTCGCCAACGGTGACGTTGCCGGCGGCGTCGTGCGCGCCGACGTCCCACAGCGCCGACCAGGCGCCGACATCGTTCCAGCCGAGATCGGCAGGCACCACGGCCGCGTGCCGGGTCTTCTCCATCACCGCGTAGTCGATCGACAGCGAGGGCGAATCGGCGAATGCCGCCTTGTCGAGGCGCAGGAAGTCGAGATCGCGGGTCGCCGAGGCGACCGCCTTGACCGAAGCTTCGGCGATTTTCGGCTGATGCGTTCCGAGCTCGTCGAGATAGAGCCGGGCCGGGAAGAGGAACATGCCGGAGTTCCACGACCACACGCCCTCGGCGAGATAAGTCCGGGCGGTGGCGAGATCGGGCTTCTCGACGAAGCGCTCGACCGAATAGGCGCCGGGCACACCGTCGAGGGCGCCGCCGCGCCTTATGTAGCCGTAGCCGGTCTCCGGATGTTTGGGCGCCAGTCCGAACGCCACCAGCCGGCCGGAGCGTGCCGCGCCCGACGCGGTCTCGACCGCGCGGTGGAAGGCGGCGACGTCGCGGATGATGTGGTCGGAAGGCAGGACGAGCAGCAGGGAATCGGGATCGTCGCGCCGGATCATCGCGGCTGCTGCGGCCACGGCGGGTGCGGTGTTGCGCGCCGCCGGCTCGAGCACGATGGCATGAGGCTTGACGTCGATCTGGCGCAGCTGCTCGGCGATGATGAAGCGATGCTCGTCGTTGCACACCACGACCGGGGCCGCGAACCCCGGACCCTTGACCCGGTTCAGCGTGTCCTGCAGCAGGCTGCGCTCGCCGACCAGCGGCAGGAGCTGCTTGGGATAGAGCTCGCGCGACAGCGGCCACAGCCGCGTTCCCGCGCCGCCCGAGAGGATCACCGGCCAGATCGCGCCCTTGGTCATGCCTGATTCCACGTTCCGCCGCTCCTGCCTAACGCAAACGGCGGGCTGAGCCAACGCCTATCCGCAGCGCCCGCCTGGACGAAACTGTCACCGGCCGGCGGGGTTCCGGCTAAGATGGCGGCATGATCGCCGTCTTCGGCTCGATCAACATCGATCTCGTGTTCACCCTCCCGTCGCTGCCGCGGCCGGGGGAGACGGTTGTCGGAACCAGCTATCGCACGGTTCCCGGCGGCAAGGGTGCCAATCAGGCGGTGGCCGCCGTGCGCGATGGGGCGAAGGTCGCCATGATCGGCCGGGTCGGGCGCGACAGTTTCGGCACCATGATGCGCGACAGTCTGCGCGAGGCCGGCGTCGAGGTGAGCGGCGTGCTCGACAGCGAGGCGCCGACCGGCTGCGCCGCCGTCTGTGTCGACGGGGAGGGCCGCAACCTGATCGCCGTGGCCGGCGGCGCCAACCTCACCGCCCGCGCCGCCAACATCCCGGAGGAGCTGCTCGGGCCCGGCACCACCCTGCTGCTGCAGATGGAAGTGCCGGTGGCCGAGATCCAGGCTGCTGCTCGTCGCGCCAAAGCGAAGGGGGCGCAGGTCATCCTCGGTCTCGGGCCTGCCCTGAAGCTGCCGCTGGAGACGTTCCGCGACGTCGACGTGCTGGTGGCCAACGAGATCGAAGCGGCGGCGCTGATCGCGGCAGCACCCTCCGCGCTGGCGCAGCGCCTGGCCGAGGCGCTGAAGATCACGGTGATCGTCACCCTGGGCGAGAAGGGCGCCGTGGCCGCCGGGCCGCAGGGGGGCTGGCAGATCGGCACCCTGCCGATCAAGCCCGTCGACACCACCGCGGCCGGTGACCAATTCACCGGCGTGCTGGCCGCCTCGATCGACCGCGGCCTGCCGCTGCGCGATGCGCTGCGCCGCGCCAGCGTCGCGGCGGGTCTCGCCTGTCTGGTACCGGGCGCGCAGCCCAGCCTGCAGCATGCCGCCGCCATCGAGGCGCGGCTCGACGACCTGGCGCCGGCGGTCGCCGTCTAGCGTTTCAGCAAGCGCGACCGCGGGTCGAGGGCGTGCTGCAGCGCGTCACCCAGCAGGTTACAGGAGGCGACAGTCAGCAGGATCAGCAGGCCGGGCCAGACGGCGAGCAGCGGCGCCGTGCCGATCAGCTCCTGCGCGTTGGTCAGCATGTTGCCCCAGCTGGGTACCGGCGGCTGGATGCCCAGGCCGAGAAAGCTCAGCACCGATTCGAAGAGGATGACGTTACCCACGGCGAGCGTGGTAGCGACGATGATCGGCGACGCGGCGTTGGGCAGGATGTGCACGAACATGATGCGCGGCGCGCGGGCGCCGAGCGCCAAGGCGGCGCGCACGAAGTCGCAGCCGAGCAGGCTCAGCGTCGTGCCGCGCACCAGGCGCGCGACCGAGGTCCAGCCGACCAGGGCGATGATCAGGACGATGCGGTAGAGGCTGGCCGATTCCGCCTGCGCCAGGGCGCCGAGGCCGAGCTTCGAGAAGTCGACGGCGGCGAGGATGATGAGCAGCGGCAGCAGGGGGAGAGCGATGACCGCGTCGGTCAGGCGCATGAGCAGGGCGTCGAGCCGGCCACGGAAATAGCCTGAGAGCAGCCCGATCAGCGTGCCGATGGTGGCCGCC
>VGEI01000087.1 GCA_016869415.1 Alphaproteobacteria bacterium | reverse complement strand
GTCGCACTCACCCAGCATTGGTATAAGCCCCGCCAAGTCACCCAGGGCCACCGAATTGTTCGAGACGTGCGCAGCGACGATCTTCGCGGTCAGTGTCAGCAGATCTTCGTTTTTCATGCTTTCGGTCATCTTCTCGCGCCCGCTCTCCTCGCCTTGGCCCGCCACCTCATTTTCGCAGCGTATGCCAAAGGTAGCGCAAAGAAGACTATAGAAGTCTCAGTTTAGTTTGCAATAGACATGAAGCGCGAATATTTGATCTAGTCTACAACAACTTTTGAGTTCAATTGTCAGGTACCAACGTCGTCAGGACCGGTATCCACGCCCACCTGTCTCAAGGTGAGACGAAGGGTGAGCGCCGCTACTGGCACGGTGTTGGCGCGCTGGTAGTAGTCCGGCCGGCGCCCGACGGCACTGAATCCCTTGGCGGCGTAGAGCAGCCGGGCAGGATCGTTGCTCTCGGCAACCTCAAGGAAGAGCGCTCGCGCCTTGAGCCGGCTGGCGCTACGGATGACGTCGTCCAACAACGCTTGCCCTATGCCGCGCCGCCGAGCGGAGGGGATCACGCCCAACGAGAGGAGTTCCGCTTCGTCGGCGGCGAGGCGTGCCAGGGCGAACCCGGCAGGCGCCGCGTCAGAAGAATCGACCGGCACCGCGACGCAGGCAAAAGCACCGGGCGAGGCCAGGACGTCCGCCATGGCCGCGGCCGACCAGGGGTCGTCGAGGCAGGCGGCGTGGAGCGTCGCCAGGACGCGGGTATGGGCAAGCCCGACTTGCTCGATACGGATCGCGGGGATCATGCGCGAGCGGCGCGCGGGCGCGGCGAAGTGGTCTCAACCGGATGAACATAGAGCGGCGCGGGCGGCGCCGAAGGAGCGGCGGCGGCGGCGGCCAGGGCGGCGACTGCCGCGGCGTCTGGCCGAGGCGCGGCACTCGACAGGACTGCCACCGCGCCGTTCTCCTGAAGCACCCGGACCAGTTCGGGTGCCGCATCGCCGGCCACGACAAAGCGCGATCCCGGCGTGACGGCCTGCCGCAATTCGTCGGCATAGTCGATCGGCCGTCGCGCCAGCGGCGGCGCCAGAGGCGCCCCATCGGCCGCAAAAGCCTGGACGTAAGCCTCGGCGCGTTTCGAATCCAGCGCCACGGCCAGGACCGCCCCTTCACGCTCCGGCGGCGGTACGGCGGCGGCCACGGCGTCGAGTGTCGTCACACCGACCAGGGGCAGGCCCGTCGCCAAGGCTAGGCCGCGCGCCGCAGCGAGACCGGAGCGCAGGCCGGTGAAATGGCCAGGGCCGATCGTCACTGCCAGCCGGTCGAGTTCCACGAACGCCAGCCCGGCCCGTGTGCGCACTCGCCCGATCATGGGCAGCAGGGCTTCGCCCTGGCCGTGCGACATTTCCCGACGCTCGACCGTGTGTACCGCACCGTCGACCCAGATCGCCACCGAGCAGGCGGCAGTCGCGCAATCGATCGCCAGGATCCTCATAGCGAACTCTTGTGTAGCCGATCGCCAATGCTACAAGGGCCACCGGAGGTTTGCATGTCCTTGGTAGCCATCACCCGGCCCCAGTTCGATGTCGAGCTCGATATCGCCTATTCAACGCCGCGCAATTTCACCGGTGCCCCGATCTATCGCCGTGCCGCTGCATACCTCCATGCCGACGCAGCGGCGGCGCTGCAGCGCGCCATCGCGCTGGCCCGGCCGCTGGGGCTGCGGCTGAAGATCTTCGACGCCTTCCGGCCAGCCGAGGCACAGTGGAAGATGTGGAACCACACGCCAAACCCCGAGTTCCTAGCCGATCCGCGACGGGGGTCGCCGCATTCGCGTGGAGTAGCCGTCGACCTGACGCTGATCGATAGCGGCGGTGCCGAGCTCGACATGGGCACCGCCTTCGACGCGTTCAGAAAAGAGTCGTATCACGCGGCGACGGGCATCTCCGAGGCTGCCCAGCGCAACCGTTTTCTTCTGCTTGGATTGATGACGGCAGCCGGCTGGGATTTCTACCGCAACGAATGGTGGCACTATCAGCTCTTCGACGCCCGACGCTATCCCGTGCTCAGCGATTCGTCCGTCGAAGGCGGGATGATGTGATCAGCCGCCGAGCCGCGCGGAATCGAGGGGGCGCAGTCGGTTGGCGCGGATGATGCCGCGTACGTCGCGGACATAGTCCGTCTTGCGTTCCGAATAATTTGCCAGGGTCAGGGCCAGCTCGTAACCGTCGGGTGCCTGGCTCTTGGCGCGCTGGTCGGCGCGTTTGGCGCGGAAGCGGCCATAGGCCTTATGGGTGTTCAGGTTCAGCGCGTAAGCCTCGACCGCATGGGCGAGCTGTCCGAAGCGGCGCACCATCGTGCGATCGCCGTCGCTGATGGCGATCATCTGGCCGAACATGGCGTGGCCGCGCTGCGCCACGGCGCTGGTTCCCCAGCCCGTCTCGAGCGCCGCCTGGCCGATGGCAAGCGACGGAGGAACGGCGTCGACGCGACGCGCCAGCTCGGGCAAGACATCCGGGAAACGCGGCTTCACGCCATATCGCTCGGCGATGGTCCCCAGCCAAACCGCGTCAACGGGGTCCAGGCTGCCGCCGGCATACACCTCGTCACGCAGGCGCAGCAGGCGCTCCCGGTCGGCCAGAATGCGCTCGTTCTCGGCGAGGACCAGTGGCAGAAGCAGCTTGACGAAGACCTGCTTGCGCACATCGATGGAGTCGAGGTTCGGCAGGTCAGCCGGCAGACGGGCCGCGTAGAGGCGCGGCACGTCGACCTCGGCAGCGCGCACGCCCTCCAACGTATAGCCCCGTGAGGCCAGCTCGCCGTAGAGGGCCTCCGCACCCAGGTCCGGAAGCGGCGGTGCCGGTGTCGGCACGGCAATCAGTGCCGGCAGCAGGGCCTCGCGCCGCGCCAGTGTGCTGGCGGGATCGGCGGCGAACAGACCGGAGCGTCCGATCACCAAGACACCGAGCAGCACCATAACCAGGGCGAAACCGGCCGCCACGCGCGCCAACAGCACGCGCGACTTCTGCATCGCTGATCGCAGCATCAGGGAAAGACTAGGACGGCGGCGCTAGACCGCGCGAACCTCTTGCACTTCCGGGATGTAGTGCTTGAGCATGTTCTCGATCCCGGATTTCAGCGTGGCCGTCGAGCTCGGACAACCCGAGCACGAGCCCTGCATGTGCAGATAGACGACGCCCTCGCTGAAGCTGTCGAAGACGATATCGCCGCCGTCCTGGGCCACGGCCGGGCGGACGCGTGTATCGATCAGCTCTTTGATCTGCATGACGACATCCGAGTCCTCGCCTTCAGCGGCACCGGCACTGGCCGCATTCTCGGCGAGGATCGGCTTGCCGGCGGTGAAATGCTCCATGACGGCGCCAAGAATGGCCGGCTTCATCAGATGCCAGTCCTTGTCGGCTGTCTTGGTGACGGTGATGAAATCGCTGCCGAAGAAAACACCGGCAACGCCATCGATGCCGAACAGACGCTCGGCCAACGGCGAGCGCTGCGCCGCTTCGGCGTTCGGGAAATCCGCCGTGCCCGATGTCATCACGTCACGGCCCGGAAGAAATTTCAGGGTGGCGGGGTTGGGCGTCTGTTCGGTTTGAATGAACATGCTGCTCTCCGCTGTCACTTCCAATCGAATCGGTGCACGCTAAATGGGGATAGACCCGTTTCCGGTCAACCTAATTCGCTCCGATTAACTATTATACTACCGCAAGCGTTGTGTTTGTTGCGCGGAAGGGCCGCTAGATGAGCGATCGTAACCAAGCGGCTGTGGATACTTCGCCGCGCGGCCCCGTGCCGAACGATTTTCTGCAGGTCAGTAAGATCTTCGAACGCCCCGAGTCGCGGCGGCCACGGGGCGGAACGCCCGATGACGTCCGCCTCTGGCTGCAGGGGCCGGCGCGGCGTATCGAAGACACGATCGAGCTTGTCGACGAAGTCAGTTGGCGGCTGGTCGCCGCCGGCATCAAGTTGGTGCGTGTCGTCATCAGCCTGCCGACACTGCATCCGCAATTCCTCAATACCGGCTATCGCTGGTTCCGCACGCTAGGACGCTGCGAGGAAACGCGGATCGGCCACGGCATCCGCGATTCGGCCATGTTCAAGAACAGCCCGATGCACCGCGTCTTCCTCTACGGCGAGACGGTGCGTCGACGCCTCTCCGGCGAGAATGCGCGCCTCGATTTTCCCATCCTTCACGAACTTGCCACCGAAGGCGTCACCGATTACCTCGCCATGCCGCTCGAGCTGTCCGATGGGCGCCGCATCGCCGTGACGCTGGCCACGGACCAGGAGTACGGTTTCAGCCGCAGCGATCTGATCACGCTCGAATCGCTCATCGGCCTCCTTGCCCCGCTGCTCGAGATCCACGTGATGCGCAGCATCACGCGCAACCTGCTGAACGCCTACCTGGGTCCGGAGATCGGGCGGCGCGTGCTGGCGGGTGAGATCGAGCGCGGGCGGGGCGAGACCATGCGCGCGGTGATCTGGTTCTGCGACCTGCGTGGCTTCACGGCGCTGGCCGAGCGCCTCAAGGCGGAGAGCATCGTCGCCTTCCTCGATGCCTATTTCGAGCGGGTGGTGGCGGCGGTTCACGCACGCGACGGTCAGGTTCTCAAGTTCCTCGGCGACGGGCTCATCGCCGTCTTCCCGGTTCCCGATGTCGAGCTCGCGGCGAACGCGACACGGCGCGCCTGCGAAGCTGCCAGCACAGCCGTCGTCGAGGTCGACAGGTTGGCGGGGCACCCGGCGCTGGGCGGCGAGAGCCTGCCGCTCCTCTGCGTGTCCTTGCATGTCGGCGACGTGTTCTACGGGAATATCGGCGCTGCTGACCGGCTCGATTTCACCGTCATCGGCCCGGCGGTCAATCTTGTAGCCCGGGTCGACCAGCTGTCGAAGACGCTCAAGCGCCGTATCCTGATGACCGCGGATTTCGCCAGGGTGTGCGGCGAAAAACTGGAATCGCTCGGCCGGCATGCCGTTCCGGGGGTGAGCGAGCCGATCGAGATCTTCGGCCTGGCCGTTGACGCGAACTGCGCGGTCAGGTGATCGCGTCGATCTCCTCGACGGTGAGGCTGCCCGGGACAATGGTCAGCGGCACATGGAGCTGGCCCATGTACTTGCCGGCCAACGCCGTGCACAGCGGGCCCGGCCCCTTGGGCCCAACATCGGCAGCGAGGACGAGGACCGAGATCCCCGGCTCCTCGTCGAGAAGCTTGAGTAGCTCGTCGCGCACGGCACCCTCGCGCACATAGAGCATCGGCATCAGCCCGGACAGCTCCTGGGCCTGGGCGGCGAGTTCCTGCATGCGCGCCTCCGCCTCCTGCCGCCGCTCTTCGCGCATCAGCTCGCCCACCGCCGCCCATTCGCTGTCGGCGGGCTCGGTGACGTAGAGCATGGCGACGCGGCCGTTGGTCGCCTTGGCGCGGCGGCAGGCGAAGCGCAGCGCCACCTTGAGCTCCGGACTCGGGTCGACGACCACCAGGAAGATGCGCTGGGTCTGTTTGGCCTTGGTTGGCATGAACGGTCTCGTCTAGGCCTTGCGGAAAGCGACGCTGGCGCCCCAGCCCGACAGCACGGCGAGCAGGATGGCAAGTATGCCATAGAGGGCGGCATGGCGATGGGCGAAGTCGTAGACGTCGGCGCCGAGCCCGATCTTGCTGACCAGCATCGGCGTCGCCTGAGCGGCGATGACCTGGCCATTGCGCACGAGCAGCACCTCGGCCGTGTAGGCGCCGGGTGGCACGTTGGCCGGCAGCACCACGCGCGTGCGAAACAGGCGGGGGCCGAGAAAGCTGACCCGGCCGGGCTCGGAGGCGTAGAGGCCGCGCGCTTCCTGATTGCGCAGCAGGCCGGCGCGGAAGGCAGGGATCTCGCCCGTCGGCGCGTCGGCGGGCGGGCTCATGCGTAGATTCTCCAGCCCGACCTGGTGGCGCGCCCGCAGGGCCGGGGGCGCGATCTGGTCGAGCGGACGGCTGGCGGCAACGCGATAGAAGGCCGGCACGCCGGCGAAGGCCATCCGCTCGGTGTTGATCCAGATGCCCGCCACCCGCGATTTCCTGCGCACGACCGTCGTGGTCTCCGGGCCGCGCAGGGTGACGATGACGTCGCCCTCGCCCTCGGTGGCGCCGAACAGCAGAAGCTCGGTGCCCGAGAAACCCGTGGTGATGGCAATGAGATGGCTCGAGAGGTCGAAAACCAGCGGCTGGGCCCGCGCCGGAGCGGAGCCCAGCATCGTGGCGACGAGGCCGAGCAGGGCGAGGAGGCGGCCCATCAGTGGCCACCCTCCATGCGGCCGACGGAGAACAGATCCTCGGGGGTCGAGACGAGGTCCCAGGCGAGCTTGAGCGCGACGCTCAGCACCATAAGTGCCATCAGGCCGCGCAGCTGCTCGCCGCGCAGCTTGGCACCCACCCGCGCGCCGATCTGCGCCCCGATCACCCCGCCGACCACCAATAGAAGAGCCAAGACCATATCGACCGTCTGGTTCTGGTAGGCCTGAAGGAAAGTGACGTTGGCAGTGACGAAAACGATCTGGAAGAGTGACGTGCCGACGACCACCGAAGTCGGCATACCGAGCAGGTAGATCATTGCCGGCACCATGATGAAGCCGCCGCCGACACCCATGAGGGCCGACAGCAGGCCGACGAACATGCCGACCGAGAGCGGCAGCAGCGAGCTGATATAGAGCTTCGACTTGGGGAAGCGCATCTTCAGCGGCAGCCCGTGCAGGAAATTGTGCTGGTGCAGCTTGCCGCGGTTGGCGGCTCCCGTGCGGCGGTGGCGGATCAGCGTGCGTACCGATTCCTGCAGCATCAGCGTGCCGACGATGCCGAGCATGACGACGTAAGAGAGCGCCACGACGAGGTCGACCTGGCCGATGCTGCGCAGGAAGGCGAAGAGCTGCACGCCGGCCGTCGAGCCGACGATACCGCCGGCGAGCAGCACGGAACCCATGCGGAAATCGACATTGCCGCGCCGCGTATGGGCGAGCACGCCGGAGACCGAGGAGGCGACGATCTGCGCCGCCTCCGAGCCGACGGCCACGGCCGGCGGCACGCCGATGAAGATGAGCAGCGGCGTCATCAGGAAGCCGCCGCCGACCCCAAACAAGCCCGAGAGCAAGCCTACACCGCCGCCGAGTCCCAGGATCAGGAACACGTCGACCGACATTTCGGCTATCGGCAGGTAGACTTGCATCGGGCCCGGACGGCGAAGAGAACGCTCGACCGAGACGCGACGCCCAGACCAGACGCGGCACCCCGCCGGCGCGGTTCCCTCGCCCCTGCTTGGCGCGCCGGTGGATTCGAGATCGAGTCGCTACTTTGCGCCCAGCCCCTTGGCGGCGCAAGGAAATATGGCCGTTCTCACCCCTTTTAGGGGCGCAGGAAGCCGACGATATCGAAGACCTGCTTGAGGTTCGGCTGGGCGATGGCGTTGGCCCGCTCGGCACCCCGCTTGAGGATGCCGTCGACATAGCCCGGATCGGCCATCAGGCGCTTCATCTCGTTGCCGATCGGGCCCATCACCGAGACCGCCACGTCGGCCAGCTTCGGTTTGAAGGCGGAGAATTGCTGGCCGGCGAACTCGGCCACCGCCTGCTCCAGGGTCTTGTCGGTGAGCGCCGCGTAGATTCCCAGCAGGTTCTCGGCCTCCGGCCGGCCCTCAAGCCCCTTTATGTCCTCCGGCAGGTTGGCCGGATCGGTCTTGGCCCGCTTGATCTTCTGGGCCACGGCGTCAGGCCCGTCGGTGAGGTTGATGCGGCTCTGATCCGAGGCCTCGGACTTGCTCATCTTCTTGGTACCGTCGCGCAGCGACATGACGCGCGTGGCGGCGCCGAAGATCTGCGGCTCGGGCAGTGGGAAGAACTCCACCCCATAGCGCCGGTTGAAGGCGCCAGCGATGTCGCGCGCCAGCTCCAGGTGCTGTTTCTGGTCCTCGCCCACCGGCACGTGGGTGCCCTTGTAGAGCAGGATGTCGGCCGCCATCAGCACGGGATAGGCGTAGAGACCGAGCCCCGCCTCGTCGCGCTGCTTACCGGCCTTCTCCTTGAACTGGGTCATGCGGTTCAGCCAGCCCAGCGGCGTGAGGCAGCCGAAGATCCAGGCGAGCTCCGAGTGGCCGGAGACCGTCGACTGGTTGAACAGGATGCAGGCTTCCGGGTCTATGCCGCTAGCGATATAGGCCGCGGTCACCTCCCGGGTCTGCGCCTTGAGCTGGGCCGGATCCTGGGGCAGCGTGATGGCATGCAGGTCGACCACGCAGAAGATGCAGCTATAGTCCTTCTGCAGCTTCACCCAGTTGCGGATGGCGCCGAGATAGTTGCCGAGGTGCAGATTGCCGGTCGGTTGGATGCCCGAGAAGATGCGGTTCATGAGGGTCCCCTGAAGCGGCGGCAGTTATCGCCGCTGCTGCCGCCGGGGTCAACGCGCGGGATTTCCTTGGCCTCAAGGCACGGCTAAGGTCACCTCATGCCCACCCGTAAGACCGGCAAACGCCCCGCCATCGATACCCGCCTGATCAAGCGGCTGCGCCGCCACGCCAGCGAGACGATCAGCGATGTGCTCGATGTCATGGGCCTGCCGAACCAGGTTCTGGCTGCCGCCATCCGCCCCATCGTGCCGGGCATCCGCCTGGCCGGGCCGGCCTTCTGCGTGCGCGGGCGCGCCCTGGCGCCTGACGAACCGGCCGCCAGCGTGCAATACGCCGTCGACCGGGCACTGACGCCCGGCTGCGTCGTGGTCATAGCCACGAGCGGCTATCGTGGCTCGGCCATCATCGGCGGCAACGTCGCCGCCTCCTACAGCCGTGGCGGGGCGGTGGGCGTAGTCATCGACGGCGCCGTGCGCGATCCCCGGGAGATCCGCAATCTCCTGCCTGCCTTCGCCACGCATGTCAGCCCGCGCCGGCCGGGCGGCCGCTGGAACGTGGCGGCTTTCGGCGAAGCGGTCTCGATGCCGGGCCAGGCAAACGACGAGGTCATCGTCCATCCCGGCGATGTCATCCTGGGCGACAGCTCGGGCGTGGTGGCGATTCCCCGCCGCCTCGTCGCGGAGGTCGTCGAAGCGGCCGACAGATTGGTGCCAAGGGAGAAAAAGGTGCTGGCGGCGATCCGCCGCGGTGTCGATCGCGAGAAGGCGCTGAAATCGGCCGACCGCTACGGCCATATTCGCAAGATCGTGCCGCGTTAGGCGGCACCCTTGAACAAGCGCCCGATCTCGCCCCGATCGGCGGCACCGGTCAGCAGCGCGGCAACGGCAAAGACCAGCATTCCGGCGGCGACCAGCACCGCTAGGGCGGCGCCGCGCCAGACAAGGCCGTCGCGCAGCCAGCCGTCCAGCAACGGCAGCAGCCACCACAACACGCCTCCCATGATCAGGCTCGCCAGGATCATGCGGGGTGTGCGCTTGAGAAGGGCCGCATCCGGCACGAGATGCCCGCGCCGCCTGAGGATCGCCGCCAGCGCTGCGACGTTCATCCAGGCCGAGGCAGCCGTGGCGAAGGCGATGCCGACATGCGCGAACGGCCCCATCAGCGCCAGCGCCACGGCCGTGTTGGCGATCACGCAGACCACGGCGATCTTCACCGGCGTCTTGGTGTCCTCACGCGCATAGAAGCCAGGCGCCAGCACCTTGATCAGCACATAGGCGGGCAGACCGACCGCATAGGCGGCCAGCGCGGACGCAGTTGCGGCTGCCTCGGCTGCGCCAAAGGCGCCGCGCTCGAAGAGCACACTGATGATCGGCAGCGGCAGAACGACCAGCGCCGCAGTAGCGGGCAGCGACAGCAGCAGAGCAGCCTCCAGCCCGCGGTTGAGCGTGGCCACCGCCTCCGCTGTCTCGCCGCGCCGCGCCTGGCGGGCGAGCGCCGGCAATAGGGCCGTGCCGATGGCAATGCCGATGACCGCGAGCGGCAGCTCGTAGATGCGGTCGGCATAGTAAAGGTAGGAGACCGCGCCGGTCGGCAGCAGCGAGGCGATGACGATGTCGATCAGCAGATTCACCTGCACGACGCCGGCCCCCAGCGCTGCCGGCAGCATCAGGGTGAGCAGACGTTTGACCTCCGGCGTCAGGCGCGGCAGCGGCAGCAACAGGCTCATGCCGGCGCGGTCTGTGGCCCAGGCCAACCAGAGGAACTGCGCCACACCGGCGCCGGCCACGCCCCAGGCCAGCGCGTGACCGGGGGTCGGTGTCAGCCCAGCGAGGCCGACCAGGCCGCCGATCAGGCAGAGATTGAGCAGCACGGGCGTTAAGGCCACGGCGCCGAAGCGGTCGAGCGAGTTGAGCACCCCGCCCTGCAGAGAGACCAGGGAGATAAAGAGAAGATAAGGGAACGTGATGCGCGTGAGCTCGACGGCCAAGGTGAACTTCGCCGGATCGGTGACGAAGCCGGGCGCCAGGCCGCGCATGATCCAGGGCATGGTGAGCTCCGCCACGATCAGCAGCGCAAAGAGTACGGCCAGCAGCACGGCCATCGCGTCCTCGGCGAAGCGCCTGGCGGCCTCGCGACCGGCTGTCGCCACCATGCCGGCGAAGATTGGCACGAACGCGGCATTAAAGGCGCCCTCGGCAAACAGCCGGCGAAAGAAATTGGGAAACTTGAAAGCGACGAAGAAGGCGTCGGCGACCGGCCCGGCTCCCAGATAGGCCGCCACCAGCACATCGCGCAGAAAGCCAAGCACGCGGCTGATCAGCGTGTAGCCACCGATGGTGGCGATCGGGCGCAGCAAAGCCATGGCCGGTTCAGTAGCCGATTCGCCGGGCGAAAAGAAGGCGTGGCCGCTGCGAATGCCTCTACCGAGGAGAGGAGATGCCCTCGTGCTCTAGGTGCCAGCTTGCCTTGATCCTCGCCCTCATCACCGCCGCAACAGTCGCGCGGACGCTGACTACACCCTATGCCGGACAACGGCACCTCCCTCTCAAAGTGTCTTCCGCCGAGGAGGTGCGTGATCTAGCAGAAGGCCGCAGCGCCGAGGCACTCTTCCGGTGCATGCAGACAGACGCTATCCGGCTCGGCGGAGGCGATCCTCAGGGCCGGGCAAGAACTCGATCACCGGATTGCCGAGCGCTGGAACATCACGGCCAGCCTGCGGATGGCGACGGTCTAACCGGCCACAGTCGACGGCGAGCTGCTAGTGGATCAACTCTAACGACTGAGTCCCGATTTTGATTCCCGCC
>VGEI01000086.1 GCA_016869415.1 Alphaproteobacteria bacterium | reverse complement strand
CTAAGTACCGATTCGAAGAGGATGACGTTACCCACGGCGAGCGTGGTAGCGACGATGATCGGCGACGCGGCGTTGGGCAGGATGTGCACGAACATGATGCGCGGCGCGCGGGCTCCGAGCGCCAAGGCGGCGCGCACGAAGTCGCAGCCGAGCAGGCTCAGCGTCGTGCCGCGCACCAGGCGCGCGACCGAGGTCCAGCCGACCAGGGCGATGATCAGGACGATGCGGTAGAGGCTGGCCGATTCCGCCTGCGCCAGGGCGCCGAGGCCGAGCTTCGAGAAGTCGACGGCGGCCAGGATGATGAGCAGCGGCAGCAGGGGGAGAGCGATGACCGCGTCGGTCAGGCGCATGAGCAGGGCGTCGAGCCGGCCACGGAAATAGCCTGAGAGCAGCCCGATCAGCGTGCCGATGGTGGCCGCCGCCAGCGCAGCGGCCGCGCCGACGGTCAACGACACCCGTCCGCCGTAGAGCAGGCGGAGAAAGACGTCGCGGCCGAGATCGTCGGTGCCCAGCGGGTGACTGAGCGAAGGGCTCTCGAAGCGCGCCGCGAGGTCGACCTCCTCGGGATTGTGGCCGAGCAGGATCTCCAGGAGCGGGGCGGCCAGCGACAGCACGATCAGTGTCGCCAGAACGGCGGCGGCGGCGAGGGTCAGATGCCGGTTCATCGCCTGTCGTCCAGCAAGCTGACGCCGATCCGCGGATCGAGGGCGGCGTAGGCGAGGTCGGCGCCGAGATTGCCGGCCAAAGTGAGCAACGTGGCGAAGAGCAGGCCGATCAGGGCGAGGTTGTAGTCATTCCCCATCACGGCGTCGAAGATCAGCTTGCCCATGCCCGGATAGGCGAACATCGTCTCGGTGATCAGCGCGCCCGAGAACAGCCCGCCGAAGCTCAGGGCCACGATGGTGGTTACCGGGATGAGGGCGTTGCGCAGGGCGTGGTGGACCAGCACGCGCGCCAGGCTCGCGCCCTTGGCGCGGGCCGTGCGCACCCAGTCCTGGCGCATGGCTTCGACCATGGCGGCGCGGGTGTAGCGGGCGAAAGCACCGGCCTCGACGACGGCCAGCGTGGCGATCGGCAGGATCAGGTGGCGCAGCGCCTCGAGGAAGCCGCCCTCGCTGCCCGTGCCGCCGGCCGGCAACCAGCCCAGCGTCACGGCGAAGACCATGATGAGGATCAGCGCCAGCCAGAAGGTCGGCATGGAGATGGCGAGGAAGCAGTAGAGATTGACGAGCCCGTCGGTCGCACCGCCGGGCCGGGCCGCGGCCAGGATGCCCAGCGGGATGCCCACGGCCAGCGCCACGAGGAAGGCGGCGATCATCAGCCCGGCAGTGTTGGCCAGGCGCGGCAGGATGACGTCGAGCACCGGCCGGGCGAAGCCGCGGCTGTAGCCGAAATCGCCTGTCAGCGCGTCGCCGGCCCAGGCGGCGTAGCGGGCGAGCAGCGGCCGGTCGAGGCCGTAGACCGCGCGGAGCTGCGCCGCGTCCTCGGCGGTGAACCGCGGGTTGGCGCCGATCATCAGGTCGACAGGGTCGCCCGGCATCAGGCCGATCAGGCCGTAGACCGCGAACGACATCAGGGCGAGGACGACGAGGCTTTGCAGCGCGCGATGGACGAGGAAGCGGAGCATCGGGCGGTGGAACCCCTCGTCAGCCGCGAGGACGCTCCAGGAGATCGGCCTCGACCTTTAGCGCCTGCCCCAGCTTGGCGCGTAGCTTGCGGCCCGCGTGCCGATCGCCCCGTTCGATCTGGGAGATGTAGACCGCGCTTGTCCCGGAGGACTTCGCCAGTTCGGCCTGCGTCATGCCGCGATACTCGCGCATCGCCTTGAGCGGATGGGCGCCGTCGAGAATTGCGGCAACGAGGGAGTCGGGAAACGTCTCGCCCGGATTTTTGCCGAACTCACGCACGACGGCGGCATCGATGCGGTCCTCCAGCGTCGCTTCGATGCGGCGCCACTCATCGATCGGGATCACGACAAAGGCCGGCTTGCCGCCCTGGTTGATGACCTGCCTGCTCATTCGTAAACCTCGCTCCGGTGGCCTATTCGGATCACGATCACCGTGAGTTTCTGGTGCTTCAGGGTATAGACGACGCGCCAATCGCCGACGCGCAATCTGTACCCTTCGATGCCGGTCAGCTTCTTCACGTTATTGTTGGGCGCTTTCGGGTCTTGCGCCAGCGTCAGTATCTTTGTCCGTATCCGCCTGGCCATCACCGGGTTCATTCCAGCTAGCGCCCGAAGGGCGCCGACGGTATAGCTGACGGACCACATGCAGCTATATAGCAATATGCTATATCCAATTCAAGCAAACTGCTGTTCAAGCCGGCGAGTTCCGCTCCGAGCAAGAAGGGTTAGCGTGCCCGCCAGTTCTCGATCCACAAGGTGGTGACGCCCTGGTGGCCCGTCGGCTCGATGCCGGCGAGCCATTTGGGCACGACGAAGGGGTCCGAGCGGAAGAAGAGCGGCAGGACGGCGATCTCCTGCATGTAGATCTCCTGCACCCTTCGCCACAGCAGGCGGCGCTTCTCGCGGTCGAGTTCGACCTCGATCGTCTCGATCAGGGAATCCATCTCCGCGTTGCGGAACGCCGGGTTGTTCTGGCCGGACCAGTTGTTCTCCGCCGTCGGGATCGAGGTCGAGTGCAGGGTGGAGCGTGGCACGCTCTCCGGGCTGCTCAGCCAGGCGTACATGACCATGGAGCTCCAGGCGCGGCGGCGCACCGTCTCGCCGAAGAAGACGCGCGGCGGCTCGTTGCGCAGCCGCACGTCAATGCCGACGCGGCGCCACTGGCTCTGCAGCACTTGCTGCACCGCCTCGCGCGTGCGGTTGCCGGCCGTGGTCATCAGCTCGAAGCCCAGCCGCTCGCCCTTGTCGTTGTGGCGGAAGCCGGCCTGCAGGCGCGACCAGCCGGCCTCGTCGAGCAGCTTCGCGGCGCGCGCCGCGTCGAAGGCATAGCCCGGCAGGTCGGTGGCCGCGATCCAGTCGAGCGGGTTGACGAAGGAATGCGCCACCGGCTGCTTGCCCTCGAAGAGCTGGCGGGCGATGGCCTCGCGGTCGACGCTGACCAGCAGGGCCTCGCGCACCCGCCGGTCCTTGAGCACCGGATTGTCGAGGTTGAGATCGATATGCTCGTAGATCAGGCCGGGCTTGTACTGGATGTCGAAGCGCGCCCCGTGGCGCTTCTCGAAGGCCAGACCCTGGTCGAGCGAGAGGCCGAGCTCGCCGGCGATGTAGTCGATCGAGCCGGAGAGCAGGTTCGCTTCGAGTGCCGCCGTGTTCTCGATGGCCCGCACGGTGATCTTCTTGAAATACGGCTTGGCGCCGTACCACGACGGGCTGGGCTCAAGCACCACGTGCGAGCCAAGGGCCACATTGGTGATGCGATAGGGGCCGTTGTAGAGGCCGGGATTGCCGGTGTCCGAATCGTAGGCCGTGCGGCGGCGATAGTTTTCAGGATCGGCAAAATGAATGCGGTCGAGATGGGCGGGCAGCGGATCCAAGGCGAAATAGGAGCTGTAGTCGAAGCGCACCTTGTCGACATGGACGGTGAAGCTCTTGGGCCCGTGCGCCTCGATACGCTGGATGCGGCGGAAGGGCTCCCCCTCGGGCACGCCGGATTTCGGGTGTCGGCCAACCTCCCAGGCGAAGACGAAGTCGTCGACGCTCAGTGTCTTGCCGTCACCCCACTTTGCCTCGGGCTGAATCGTCCAGGTGATCGTCATGCCCTTGCCGCCGCCGGGCAGGTCCACGACCTTCGCCTTGCCGTTCTCCAGGGTCGGCAGCTCGGTGCACAGCATGCAGACGAGCTTCCACTCCTTGTCGTAGACCACCATCGGACGGCGCGTCATCGCCAGGACGTAGCTCTTGGCGAGCATCGCCTCGATGTAGGGGTTGAAGGTCGCGGGAAACTGGGTGATGCCGATGACCAGCTCGTCCTTGGCTCCGGGAGTTGGCGGCTGTGCGGTGGCCGGCGTCGCCAGCGCGGCGGCCAGACCGACAGCGGCCAGAAGGCAGCGCATCAGTAGGGCGTGCCGTCGCGCCGTGTGGCGACGTATTTGCCGTCGATGAAGCGCGCCTGCATGTCGACGTCGGGGTAATGGCCTTCATCGCCGGCTGTACGGTCGCCGACCTCCAGATACTTCGCCGGGCGGTCGCTTTTGTTGATCAGGTGATGGCCGTCTGGCTTGCCGGCCGGGAATCCGGCGCACATGCCGGGCTTGAGCAGGGTCTCGCCGGCGTCGGTGACCAGGGTAATCTCGCCCTCGACGACGTAGATGAACTCGTCCTGTTTCGTGTGCCAGTGGCGCTGCGACGACCAGCATCCGGGCGGCAGCTCGGTCAGGTTGACCCCGAAATTGGTGAGCCCGGCGGCATCGCCCAGCTGGCGTTTGATGCGCGTCACACAGGGCCCGGCGAATTCCGGCGGGTAGCCGGAGCCCAGGCGCTTGGGCGCGGTTTGCGGATCGATGACGGGGGATCTAGTGGTCATGTACTGGCTCCCAATCGCAAGGCTGCCCCTCACCCCGCTCGCTTCGCTCGCCGCCCTCTCCCGATGGGAGAGGGGGCAGACCAGCTTAACCTCTCCCACCGGGAGAGGTCGCGCGCTTTAGCGCGCGGGTGAGGGGAAATTTAGCGTGCCTTGTAGGGCGCGAACCAGTCGAGCGTCTCGCCGGTGGGTTTGCTCGGCGTGTACTCCGCCCCAGACCAGCCGCTATAGGCGCTGCGCTCGATGGCCGCGAAGATCGAGGCGTGGTTGATCTCACCGGTCCCCGGCTCGTGGCGGCCGGGCGTGTCGGCGAACTGCACATGGGCGATGCGCGGCAGCAGCCTCTCGAAGGTCGGGATCAGCTCTCCCTGCATGCGCTGCATGTGATAGAAATCGTACTGCAGCGCGACGTTCTTCTCGCCGCACTCGTCGATCAGGCTCAGCGCCTCGTCGGCGCGCGAGAGGAAGAAGCCGGGGACGTCCCAGGTGTTGATCGGCTCCAGGCAGACGATCGCGCCGATATCGGCCAGGGCCCGCGCCGCGCGGCGGATGTTTTCCAGAAAGATGTCGCGGGCGGCTTTGAGATCGGCGCCCGGATCGTGCCGTCCGGCGACCAGATGCATGCGCTTCGCACCCAGCGCTGCGGCGTAGCGCTTGGCCGTCTCGAGCCCGGCTTTCATCTCCTCGACGCGGCCGGGCAGCGAGGCAATACCCCGGTCACCTTTCGCAGGGTCGCCGGCCGGCGAGTTGATCAGCACGCACTCGACCGCGGCTTTCTGTTTTGCCGCGACGACGTCTTCGAGAGGGAAGGGGTAGGCGTACTGGATCTCCACCGCCTTGAAGCCGTGCGCCGCCGCGGCAGCGAAGCGCTGCAGGAACGGCAGTTCCTGGTACATGGTCGAGGTGTTGGCGGAAAAACGGAGCATGGCGTCCGCCCAGCGTGCCTCAACCGGCCTTGGCCGCGCCTGCGCCGCCGTGTGCGGCCGACCACTCGGCCGGGCGTTCGAGGAATTTGCGCACTTCGGTCAGATCGGTGTCGCCGAAGCTCTTCTCCTTCTCGGCGATCTCCAGCACATCCCACCAGGTGGCCAGCGCGTGCAGCTTGACGCCCTCGCCGGCCAGAGAGCCGGTGCTCTCGGGGAAGATGCCGTAGTGGAAGACGACGAAGGTGTGCGCCACCTCGCAGCCGGCATCGCGCAGGCCCTTGACGAAATGCAGCTTGCTCTTGCCGTCGGTGGCCAGATCCTCGACCAGCAGCACGCGCTGGCCTTCCTTGACGTCGCCCTCGATCAGCGCGTTGCGGCCGAAGCCCTTGGGCTTCTTGCGCACGTAGAGCATGGGCAGGTCGAGCCGGTCCGCGATCCAGGCGGAGAAGGGGATGCCGGCGGTCTCGCCGCCGGCCACCGCGTCGAGCGATTCGAAGCCGATCTCGCGTTCGATGGTCAGCTGCGCCATCTCCATCAGCTTGGTGCGGGCGCGCGGGAAGGAGATCAGCTTGCGGCAGTCGATATAGGTCGGGCTCGCCCAGCCGGAGGTGAAGATGTAGGGCTTGGCCGGGTTGAAGTGGACGGCCTTGGTCTCAATCAGGATGCGGGCGGCGGTGCGCGCGATCTCTTGCGGCGTCATGAGGGCGGGGACTCCGGTCGGGGATACCGATCCTGTTTAGGGCTGCTAGCCCACCCGGGCAATCGGATTCCTAGGCCAGGGCGCGCTCCAGCAGGCGGGCGACGTGGATGGCCTCGCGTGCGGCACCGTCGCGGATCTGGTGGCGGCAGGAAGTGCCGTCGGCGACGATCACGGTGTCGGCGGACGCCGCGCGCACTGCCGGCAGCAGCGACAGCTCGGCCATCTTCAGCGAGACCTCGTAATGGTCCTTCTCGTAGCCGAAGGAGCCGGCCATGCCGCAGCAGCTCGACTCGACGGTCTTCACCTCGAGCCCGGGCACGAGCTTGAGCACGGTCGGCACGGCGGCGAAGGCGGCGAAAGCCTTCTGATGGCAATGCCCGTGGACCAGCGCGGTTTTCTCGGGCAGCGCCTTGAGCGGCAGCTTGAGGGTGCCGGCCTTGGCCTCGGCGGCAAGGAATTCCTCGAACATGAAGGCCCGTGCGGCGAGCGCCTCGGCGTCGCGGCCGGGCAGCATCGCTGGGAATTCGTCCTTGAGCGAGAACAGGCAGGAGGGCTCCAGCCCGACGATGGGCACACCACGCGCCACGTAAGGCCCGACGGAATCGAACAGGCGCCGGGCTTCGGCCTTGGCCTCGTCGACCAGCCCTTCCGCGAGGAAGGTGCGGCCACAGCACAGGGGTCTGCCGCGATCGACGGGCATCGGCACGATGACATCGTAGCCCGCGGCCTGCAGCACCCGGAGGGCAGCCCGCGCGTTCTCCGGCTCGAAATAGGTGGTGAAGGTATCGACAAAGAGCACGACCTCGCGGCCCTTGCCGGTGCGCGGCGCTTCCTGCACGTCGAACCAATCGCGGCGCCATTGAGGCAGCGCCCGCTTGGCGCTGAAGCCCAGAAACTCGCTCGCCCGGCGTAGCATGCCGCAGCGGTTGCGCAGGTTGAGAAGCGGCGCGAACGACGCGGCGATGCGGGCATAACGCGGCAGGTAGGCGATCAACCGTTCATGCAGGCCGAGGCCGAAGCGCTTGGCCCGCGCGCTCTTCACCTCGATCTTCATCCGCGCCATGTCGATCCCGGTTGGGCACTCGCGCCGGCAGCCTTTGCAGCTGACGCAGAGGTCGAGCGTCTGGCGCATCGCCTCGGAAGTCATCGCCTCCGGTCCGAGCTGGCCCGAGACGGCGAGGCGCAAGGTGTTCGCCCGGCCGCGGGTCAGGTGGATCTCCTCGCCGGTCACCCAGTAGGAGGGGCACATCACCTCGGCGTCGAGTTTGCGGCACTCGCCATTGTTGTTGCACATCTCGACAGCCGCCGGAAAACCGCCCCAGGCCGACCAGTCGAGCGCCGTCTCGAAAGGTTGCGCCGCATAACCGGGCTTGAAGCGCATCAGCGTGCGGTCGTCCATCTTCGGCGGACGGACGATCTTACCCGGGTTGAACAGGCCTTCCGGGTCGAAGCTGTCCTTCACGTTCTCGAAGGCGCGCACGATAGCGGAGCCGAACATAGGCTCGTGGAACTCGGAGCGCACCAGACCGTCGCCGTGCTCGCCGGAATGCGAGCCCTTGTACTCGCGCACCATGGCGAAGGCTTCCTCGGCGATGGCGCGCATCTTTTTGGCGCCATCCGCCCCCTTCAGATTGATGATCGGCCGCACATGCAAGGTGCCGACCGAGGCGTGGGCGTACCATGTGCCCTCAGTGCCGTACTTGTGGAAGACCTTGGTCAGCCGGTCGGTGTACTCGGCGAGGTCTTCGAGCGGCACCGCGCAATCCTCGATGAAGGAGACCGGCTTCCCGTCGCCCTTCATCGACATCATGATGTTGAGGCCCTGCTTGCGCACTTCCCAGATCGCCGACTGGAAGGACGGATCGGTGGCCTCGATGACGCTGTCGGGGAAGCCTAGGTCGCCCATCAGCTCGACGAGCTGTTTCAGCTTGCGCAGCTGCACGGCCGGGTCCTCGCCGGCGAACTCGACCAGCAGGATGGCGTCGGGCTCGCCGCGCACGAAGCGCTCGACGGTCGGGCGGAAGATGGCGATGTCGCGGGCGAGCTCGATCATCGTGCGGTCGACCAGCTCGACCGCCGACGGGTCGAGCTTGACGATGTAGCGCACCGCATCCATCGCCTTGTAGAAGGACGGGAAGTGGCACACACCAAGCGTCTTGGCCGGCGGCAGAACAGACAGATCGAGCTCCAGCCTGGTGAAGAAGCCGAGCGTGCCCTCGGAGCCGACCAGCAGCTTGGCCATGTTGTGGCCGGGCTCGTTGCGGCCCATGCCGTAGACCTCGTGCGGCCGGATCATGTCGATGTTGTAGCCGCCCACCCGGCGCAGCAGCTTGGGCCAGGCCGGGCCGGCCAGCGCGTCCTTCACGCTCTCGGCGATGCCGCGCATCTGTGCGGTGAGCTCGCGGTAGCGGCTCGGGCCGTTGATGGCGGCGATATTTTCGGGCACTTCGCCGAACAGCGCCTTGGTGCCGTCGGCCAGCACGGCTTCGATCGAGCGCGTGTTGTGCACCATGTTTCCGTAGCGAAGGCTGCGCGAGCCGCAGGAATTGTTGGCCGCCATACCGCCCAGCGTGGCGCGGCTGCCGGTCGAGACGTCGCAGGGGAAGAACAGGCCGGTGCCCTTGAGCGCCTTGTTGAGCCCGTCGAGGGTCAGGCCGGGTTCGACCCAGACCTTGCGGTTTTCCTTGTCGAGGCTGATGACCTTGCGCAGATATTTCGAGGTGTCGACGACGAGGGCGCGGCCGACCGTCTGGCCGCATTGTGAGGAGCCGCCGCCGCGCGGCAGCACGGGGACACCTTCCTCGCGGGCGATGCGGATCGCCGCCTCGATGTCACCGGCGGTCCGGGCCACCAGAACGCCGATGGGCTCGATCTGGTAGATCGAGGCGTCGGTCGAATAGCGGCCGCGGCTGAAAGCGTCGAACAGAACGTCGCCCTGTGTTTCCTTGCGTAGCCGCTCGGCGAGGCGGGAATCGCCGGGCTTCACCTGGGCGGCACGCGGCGGGTACTTAGCGCGGCCGTAAACGCTGCCGAGTCCCGCATCGCTCATGCCAGGGCCTCGGGACTATGAGCGGCGAGGGCGTAGCTCTTGTTGTCGAGGTGGGTGCGCAGCAGGCGGGCGAGCTGTGCGCCGTCGCGCGCCGTCAGCGCATCGAGGATTCTCTCGTGCTCGGCCACCGCCTCATCCCAGCGCCGCAGATCGAGATTGGCAGCGTAGCGCGCCCGGCGGATGCGGCCGGAGAGGCCGGCATAGGTCTGGGCGAGCACCGTGTTGCCCGAGGCGGCGACGATGGCGCGATGGATCGCCTGGTTGGCCTTGAAATAGGCCGGCCGGTCGCGGCGCGCGTGATGGGCCAGCATTTCCAGGTGGAGTGCGCGGATCTCGACGACCTCGTCGGCGGTCAGCCGCTCGCAGGCGAGCTCGCCGGCCAGCGCCTCGAGCGTGCCGATCACCTTGAGCGTCTGGGCGATATCTTCGGCCGTCAGCCGGGCGATACGGGCGCCGCGATTGGGCAGCAGCTCGATCAGGCCCTCGGCCGCCAGCACCTTGAGCGCCTCGCGCAGAGGCGTGCGCGATACGCCGAAACGCTCGCAGAGCACGCGCTCGGCCACGCGCGAGCCGGCGGGCAATTCACCCTCGACGATCAGGTCGCGCAGCTCTTCCAGCAGCTCTCCATGCAGGTCGGCGCGTAGGCGCCCCGGGCGCTTGAGGGCAGTGCTGGATTGCGGCAGCAGCGTCATGCTGGAAGCCTCGCCAAATTGCATGCAAATGTCAATAACCATTGTATTGACACTATAATTTTTGCATGCAATCAATGACGACAAGAGGAGTGAAGCCCATGAGCGAATCCCGTCGTAACACCGCGCCCTATAAGGCCGGCCGCCACTTCCTGCAGATTCCCGGGCCAACCAACGTGCCCGACCGCATTCTGCGGGCGATGGACAACCCGACCATCGACCATCGCGGACCGGAATTCGCCCGCCTCGGGCGCGAGGTGTTGGCGGGGCTCAAGCACATCTTCAAGACCGAGCAGCCGGTGATCACCTATCCGGCCTCGGGCACGGGCGCCTGGGAGGCGGCCCTGGTCAACACGCTTTCGCCGGGCGACCGCGTGTTGATGTGCGAGACCGGGCATTTCGCCAGCCTGTGGCGCGAGCTGGCGACGCGGTTGGGGCTGGAAATCGAGTTCATTCCCGGCGACTGGCGCCACGGCGCCGACGCGAAGCTAGTCGAGGCGAAGCTCGCCGAGGACAAGGCGCATAAGCTCAAGGCCGTGTGCGTCGTGCACAACGAGACTTCGACCGGCGTCACCTCGCGCATCAAGCTGATCCGCGACGCGATCGACCGGGCGAAGCATCCCGCCCTGCTCATGGTCGACACCATCTCCTCGCTGGGCTCGATCGACTACCGCCACGACGAATGGGGGGTGGACGTCACCGTGGCCGGCTCGCAGAAGGGCCTGATGCTGCCGCCGGGCCTGTCGTTCAACGCCGTCAGCGCCAAGGCGCTGGCGGCGAGCAAGAGCAACAAGATGCCGCGTTCCTACTGGGACTGGAACGCCATGCTCAAGCCCAACGAGAGCGGCTTCTTCCCCTACACGCCGGCCACCAACATCCTCTACGGCCTGCGCGAGGCCATCGCCATGCTGATGGAAGAAGGCCTCGACAACGTCTTCAGGCGCCACGACCGCCACGCCGCGGCGACACGCGCCGCGGTGAAGACCTGGGGCCTCGAGATCCTCTGTCTCGAGCCGGCGGAGTATTCGAGCTCGCTCACCGCCGTCCTGATGCCCGAGGGCCACGACGCCGACAGACTGCGCGAGGTCATCCTCAACGCCTTCGACATGTCGCTGGGTCAGGGGCTGAGCAAGGTGGCCAAGAAGGTCTTCCGCATCGGCCATCTCGGCGATTTCAACGACCTGATGCTGATGGGGACACTCGCCGGCGTGGAGATGGGCCTGGAACTCGCCGGTGTGCCGCACAAGAAGGGCGGCGTGGCGGCGGCCATGGATGTGCTGACCCGGGCGGCCAAGGGCGGTTGAAAACGGCTGGCTCGCCTGGGGCCGACTCGGAGCCTCGTGATA
>VGEI01000085.1 GCA_016869415.1 Alphaproteobacteria bacterium | reverse complement strand
GGAAACGATCAGGCCGCTCCACATACTGCGGCGGCGTGCCGGCGAGATGCTCGTGGTACGCCGCAATGACCCGATCTGCGGAGACGACCGCAAGCGCATCGTGTGCCGCGCCAACCAGGACGGCGGGGTCGCCGCTGGTCTTCGACCCAGGTGCTATCGCAGTCAGGCTCGCAGCCAGGCTGCCTGCGGCGACGCCGGGGGTTAACGCCGATCCCTTGGATTTATCCCCTGTGATCTCCTGGCGGAGATCACAGGGGATATCCAAGGGGGATCGGGTGACATGTTCGACACCAGAAACTGCCAAACCTGTCACCAGTGAGGTGACATCCATGTCACCCCCTCGTGCCATTCGTGTCACCCCTTCGTGCCGTTCCTGGCACTGGTCGGACCGGACGGACACGACGGAAATCGGCTTGTCCGACTTGTCCGGAATGTCCGGCGTCGTGGCGACATTGAGCCTCCACGCTCGCGTACCGCGGCGTCCGCCCTCCGCGGCCACGATCAGACCAGCGTGTTCAAGTGCGACGACGCCGCGCATGGCGGAGCGGCGACTGCGACCTGTCCGCCCGGCGACCGTGGCGTAGCTCGGGAACGCGAGGCCACCTCTGCCAGTGTAGTCGGCGAGGACATGGGCCGCGGCGAGCGCGGCGGCGGGCAGAGAAGGCGTGGCGGCGACCGTGCCCAGCCAGCGCCACTTGTCGAGGAGCGTGAGTTGCGAAGCTTTGTTGGTCTGATGCTCGTTCATGGAATACCTCATCGCAACCGGGCGCACGGAAGCGACCGGTGGCGTTTCTCGTTTCTGGGCGATCTGATTGGCCTGCGGCCCCGGCGGCGGCGTCTCGCCGCTCGCCTGGTGCAGGAAGGCCGGCACTACCTCGCGCCGGCGCCTGCCGTGGTGCCGGCGTCTCGCCTCGCCGCCAGCCAGGCGTCGAAGTCGGCTACCGCGATCAGCCGGCGCTTGCCGACCTTGAAGGAGCGGAGCCGGCCGGCGGCCATCTCAACGTAGAGGCACGACCTCGACAGCGGGACGGCGCCAAGCGCCTGCTTGACGGTGTAGGCGCGCTGCTCGGCTGGACTGTGAGTAGTCATTGTCTGTCTCCAGCGACGCCGTCCGCACGGGATCAGCGCCGCAACCAGGGTTGCGTGTTGATCTCGTCCGGAGCGTCCGCCGGGGCCGGCGACTGCTCAAAGAGCTTGGTCGTTCGGCGCCTCGCGCGTCGTCTTGCGAGGGGTAGCTATCCGCGCGTCAATCTACGGGGGGATGCTCGGTGGCTTGTCCCGGGTCTTTCGATTCGCGCGCTGGAATCACATGAACAATATAAACGCCACCCAACCACTGGGCAACAGATGGATGCGATTTGAGGCATACATAGCCACGGCGTCGTCAGGACGATCGTGATGGAGGCCCAAGGATAGTCGCGAGCGCCGCGGTGACCTGGTCCAGGCCCGCCATGCCATCCACACCGCGCAGGGTGCCGCGGGCCTTGTAGTAGGCCCGCATTCGCCGGATGACACCGTAATTTGCTGCAATTTCATAGCAATTAAGATATAAGAATCAATAGCTTAATCTGGATCGCGCGAGGCCATTTTGGAAAACCCAGCGGGTGAATCGGTCGATGGCCCTCTCCGGGTCGATTTCGACCGCCGCGTGAAGCTCGAGTTCCATGGCTCCCGGATCACTTCCGATGCCGGACTGCTCGCCTATCGCGAACTCGACGACGCCCTCGGTCTGAGTGCGATGGCCGCGAACGTGCTCGCCGATGCGCGCACCGGCAGGAACGGCCGCCATGCGCTGGTCGGGCTGCTGCGGCAATCCTTGTTCGGGCGGCTCGCCGGCTACGAGGACGTGAACGACGCCGAACGCTTGCGCCATGATCCGGCGATGCGCTGGATCGTCGGCGGTAACGCGGCTTATGGTAGTGCGGCCTCTCCGAGCCAGATGGGTCGCTTCGAGACGAAGTGGCTTGCGGCGTCCAACAACCTTTCGGCAATCGCTGACCTCTCCGGCCAATGGATCGACGGCGTTCATGGCCGCCGTCCGCCGCGAGGCATTGTCCTCGACATGGATTCGAGCGTCAGTCCCACCCATGGCGATCAGGAGATGAGCGTCTGGAACGGCCACTACGAATGCACCTGCTACCACCCGCTGTTCCTGTTCAACCAGTTTGGTGACCTGGAACGCTGTGAGCTTCGTCCCGGCAACGTCCATAGCGCCGACGGCTGGCAAGACGTGCTGGCCCCGGTCGTGGCCCGCTATCGCGGCAAGGTCTTGCGCCTCTATTTCCGGGCCGATGCCGCCTTCGCGATGCCGGGGGTCTACGAGTACCTGGAAGCCAAGGGAATCAAGTATGCGATCCGTATTCCCACCAACCAGGTCCTTCAGGCGAGGATCGGCTACTTGTTGACGCGCCCGGTCGGGCGTCCCCCGAACCATGTGCGTCGGTTCCATGCCAGCTTCACCTATCAAGCCGGAAGCTGGACGAAGCCGCGCCGGGTGATCGCGAAGGTGGAGTGGCATCCGGGCGAGCTTGTTCCGCGGGTCGGCTTCATCGTCACCAACCTGTCGCGCCCGGCCGAGCGGGTGGTCGCCTTCTACAATCAACGCGGCACATGCGAGCAATGGATCAAAGAGGGCAAGGGCGCGATCAAGTGGACGCGGTTGTCATGCCGGACGTTCGCGGCCAACGCCGTCCGGCTTCAGCTTCACGCGCTCGCCTACAATCTCGGCAACTTCCTGCGCACGCTGGCGACGCCGGAGCCGATCAAAGACTGGTCGCTGACCAGCCTGAGGGAGAAGCTGATCAAGGTCGGCGCCAAGCTCGTCAGCCACGGTCGCTATGTCGCTTTCCAGATGGCCGAGGTCGCCGTGACGAGGACGCTGTTCGCCGAGATCCTGCGACTGATCGCGGACCTGCGGCCGCAGCCACCTCCATCGCCGGCGTGAATGGTCCGGCGGCTCGAGTTCCCAGCGAAAACGACGGGAGAGGTGCGCCTTGGCGAGGACAATATCGGAGTTTCCGGCACGCGCCGCGCCGATTTTGCCGGCCTTCGGGCCATCTGGTCACTCACGGCGGGGTTCGGGCTTGTCAATGCCCATCCCCGGCGTCAATCTTGACCCGAAGAGCTGGTCATCGGGTGGATGTCGGTTCATGCGTGACATCATCGTCCGGCGCTTCGCTACGGCCGCCCTTGCGGTTTTCGTCATAGAGATCGGTGAACCCAAACGGATAGGTGAGCCTTACGAGAATGTGCAAAATGATTGGCAGTCCGCTCGTTGCTGCCGCGATCTTCGCAGCATCTTTGACAAGCATTGTTCAAGCAGCCGAACCGACTACTAAGCTGTCGTTGCGCCTAGACTGGTCGCCTCACGGAATGCACGCAGGCCTACATCTCGCAAAACAGAAGGGATGGTTCGCACAATCCGGTTTGGATCTGGATATTCAAGACGGAAAGGGCACTTCAGGTATTACTTCAGTCCGTTGGTATAAGCGGGAGGGGTTCAGGGCAGCGCAGGAGGGTGCGCATGGTTCTGCTGTCGCGACTGTTAAGGATGCTCATCACCGTCGGCAGCCTGACGGTCATCGATTCACGCGGCCGACAACATCGTTTCGCCGGCCGCAGCCCGGGGCCCGACATGACGATCCGGCTCCACGACCGCTCGCTCGAATGGGCCATGGCGATCAACCCGCGCCTCGCCGTCGGCGAGGGCTACATGGACGGCCGCCTGACGATCGAGACCGGCGACATCTACGACTTCCTGGATTTCTGCGGTCGCAACACGTCCCGCTTCGGCTCCTACGAGACGTTCGATCCGCTCTACCGCGTCGAGATGCTGTTCCGCCGCCTGCAGCAGTTCAACCCGGTGGGGCGGGCCCAGAAGAACGTCGCGCACCACTACGACCTCTCGGGCAAGCTGTACGACCTGTTCCTCGACAGCGACCGCCAGTATTCCTGCGCCTATTTCCGGACCGACAACGACACGCTCGAGGTCGCGCAGGACAACAAGAAGCGCCATATCGCCTCCAAGCTGCTGCTCAACCCGGGCTGCCGGGTGCTGGACATCGGCTCGGGCTGGGGCGGGCTCGGCATCTACCTGGCGAAGGCCGGGGCCGGCGAGGTCCACGGCGTCACCCTGTCCACCGAGCAGCACGAGCGCTCGAACCGCCGCGCCTCCGACGCCGGCCTCGGCTCCAAGGTAAAGTTCCACCTGCGCGACTACCGCCACGAAGCCGGCACCTACGACCGGATCGTCTCGGTCGGCATGTTCGAGCATGTCGGCGTGCGCCACTATGCGGAATTCTTCGCCAAGCTGCGGCAGCTCCTGGCCGACGACGGCGTCGCCCTGCTGCACTCCATCGGCCGCAGCGACGGCCCGGGCGTCACCAACCCCTGGATCCGCAAGTACATCTTCCCCGGCGGCTATTCGCCGGCCCTGTCGGAGGTGATCCGCGTGATCGAGCAGTCCGGGCTGTGGGTGACCGACGTCGAGGTCCTGCGCCTGCACTACGCCGACACGCTGCGCGAATGGCGCCGGCGCTTCGCCGCCTCGCGCGACGAGGTGCGCCGGATCTACGACGAGCGGTTCTGCCGCATGTGGGAGTTCTATCTCGCCGGCT
The DNA here is from genome assembly GCA_016869415.1 of Alphaproteobacteria bacterium. GTDB lineage: Bacteria > Pseudomonadota > Alphaproteobacteria > CACIAM-22H2 > CACIAM-22H2 > VGEI01. The sequence continues at coordinate 6,585 of VGEI01000085.1, read as the reverse complement.
CGGAAGTCGCCTTCCGCCGCGAAGGCCACATGGTTTTCCAGATCCAGATCGCCAAGCGCGCCGACGCGGTGCCGCGCACGCGCGACTACATGCACGACTGGGAATCGATGCACGCGGCGACAGGAGCGCTGGCGCACTGACCACCGCGGAGCGGTGCGCTAACGCACATTTCGCGCACAAAAGTTATCCACGCTATACTTCCGTTTAGCGCGCGAATCGACTTGGTCTAATTTTGACGGCAGCGCTACCGTCGTCGGCTCCGGACTGGGGGTCGCTTTCGGATGGAACCTGCTCGCACAAACAACGTCTCGCCGCTGAAGCGAGACGACGACGCGTTGTCGCTGCGCAGCCCGCCGCACAATTTCGATGCCGAGATCCAGCTCCTCGGCGCCATCCTGGATTAGGTTTGTTCCCAGACAATCTGGCCGGGTCCTTTGCGGGTCCGGCGTGAAAACCGGACCAGCGCCCAACCAAGGACGCCGGCCGACGCGGCAGCTTGCGCAAGACTGCATTTACGAATTAAGGTCTGACAGAAGCGAAGAGGAGGACACATGTTCAGGACAACCGCATGGGCCGCGCTGGGTCTGCTCTGCGCCGCCCCGGCCTGGTCGCAGACGCTGGAACTCAAATTCGGCTCGACCTCGACCCCGGGCAGCGTGCAGGTGCTGTCGGCGGAGGAATTCGCCCGCCGCTTCAACCAGAAGATGGGCGGCAAGGCGCGCATCGACGTCTTCCATTCGAGTCAGCTCGGCGGCGACCGCGAGATGCTGCAGAAGCTGAAGCTCGGCACGCTCGACATGTCGCAGCCCTCGACCGCGACCTCGAGCGTGGTCCCGGATTTCGGCCTGTTCGACATGCCCTATCTGGTCAAGGACCGCGCCCACATGGCCTGCGCCGCCAAGGACGTCGTGTGGCCCAAGATGGCGCCCAAGCTGGAGCCGCAGGGCTACAAGCTGCTCGGCATCTGGGAGAACGGTGTACGTCAGATCACCAACAGCCAGCGGCCGATCGTCAAGCCGGAAGACCTCAAGGGCATCAAGCTGCGCGTGCCCGAGGGCGTGTGGCGGGTGCGTATGTTCCAGGCCTATGGCGCGAACCCCACGCCGATGGCCTTCGGCGAGGTCTTTGTGGCGCTGAAGACCGGCGTGATGGACGGGCAGGAGAATCCCTACACCAACATCGTCGGCGGCAAGTTCCAGGAAGTGCAGAAGTTCCTCACCGAGTCCAACCACGTCTACACGCCGAGCTTCCCGGTCGCCAGCATGCGCCGCTGGCAGAGCTGGCCCGCCGACGTACAGAAGGCGATGCTCGAGGCCGGCGCGGAGGTGCAGCCTTGGACCTACGAGGTGGCGGCCAAGGAGGAGAAGGAGACCAAAGAGACGCTCCTCAAGGCCGGCATGCAGTTCAATGTGGTCGATCGCGATGCCTTCGTGAAGGCAAGCGAGCCGGTTTACGAGCTGTTCGCCAAGGAAGTGCCGGCCGGTCGCGGCCTGATCGACGAGACGCTCGCCCTGGCCAAGAAGCCCGGCTGCTGATGCTGGGGCAGGGGGATCGGGCGGACGCCCGTGGCGCGCCCGGCGGTGCTATCGCCGGGGTTGGGTGATGGCATTGTTGGGTGCGCTCAAGCGCGGGTTCGAGCTCGTCCTCGCCGTCGTTTCGGTGGCGCTGATTGTCGCGCTATGTCTGCTGGTCATGGTGGCCGTGATCTTCCGCGAGCTTGGCGCGGCACTCACTTGGTACGACGAAGTGGCGACCGTGATGCTCGCCTGGGTCACCTATTACGGTGCGGCGCTGGCCGCGGTTCGCCGCGGGCACCTGGCCTCGCCGGAGATCCTGCGCCGCATGCCCGTGCGGCTCCGACTGCCCCTCTTCATCTTCGCCGAGGCGCTGGTCATCGGCTTTTTCCTTATCCTGGCCTGGGCCGGGCTGCAGGTGGTCATCCTGCTGGAGGGTGACCGGCTGATCAGCCTGCCCTGGGTGCCGGTGCAGCTGACCCAGTCGGTCATCCCGGTGGGGGCCATGCTCTTCATCATCGCGCAACTGCTGTCGATTCCCGACGAGTGGCGGAATCTGCAGCAGCGGCGCGCGCCCACAGAGCAGATCTGAGGAGGGCAGGATGGCGACCCTCCTGATGCTGCTCGGCCTGATCGCGTTGGTGCTCATCAACGTGCCGATCGCCGCCGCCATCGGCATCGTTGCCCTGGCCGGCATGTTCGCGCTGCACGGCATCCAGCAGGATCTGCTCAACGTGGCACTGGCCATGTACGAGGGTACACGCAGCTTCCCGCTGCTCTCGATCCCGCTTTTCATCCTCGCCGGTTCGATCATGAATGCCGGCGGCATCTCCAAGCGGCTGGTCGATTTCTGCTCGGCGCTGCTGGGCTCGCTGCGCGGCGGTCTGGCCATGGTCGATATCGGCGTGTCGATGTTCTTCGCCGAGATCTCCGGCTCGGCGGTGGCCGACGTGGCCGCCACCGGCTCGATCCTCATCCCGGCGATGAAGAAGAAAGGCTATCCGGCCGAGTTCGCGGCTGCAACCACGTCGGCCTCGGCGTCGCTCGCCATCATCATCCCGCCTTCGATCCCGATGATCCTCTACGGCACGATCGCCAACGCCTCGATCGTCCAGCTCTTTGTCTCCGGCATCGCGCCCGGCATCCTGGGCGGCATCGGCCTGATGTCAGCCGCCTACTGGTACGCGCGGCGCTACAACTTCCCCGTCGAGCAGGTGTTCAGCCTCGGCAATCTCTGGCTGACCTTCAAGGCTGCCGCCTGGGCCTTCCTGCTGCCGATCATCATCCTCGGCACGATCTTCGGTGGCCTCGTCACGGCGACCGAGGGCGCGGCCGTGGCCGTGGCCGCCGCGCTATTCGTCAGCGGGGTGATCTACCGCGACATCGATCTCAAATTCCTCTGGGAGACGGCGCTCGACGGCGTGGTGCAGACCGCGGTGGTCATGCTGCTCATCGCCGCCTCGGCGCTGCTTGGCTTGCACCTGACCGAGACTCGCGTGCCGCAGCAGATCGCCCAGTGGCTGGCCGATCTGACCAACGACCGTCACGCAGTGCTCGGCATCCTCAACCTGCTGTTCCTCATCCTGGGCTTCTTCCTGCACAGCGCCGCGGCCATCGTGCTGGTCGTGCCCATCGTCATGCCGCTGGTCAACCTCATCGGCATCGACCCGGTGCATTTCGGCATCATCGTCACGCTTAACCTGGCGATCGGTCAGCAGACCCCGCCGGTCGCCAGCGTGCTGATCACCTCGTGCTCGATCGCCAAGACCGACATCTGGGCCACGTCGCGGTGGAACATTCCCTACATAGCCGTGCTGATCGCGGTGCTGCTGCTGGTGACTTACGTGCCGGCCGTACCGCTGTTCCTGGTCGAGTATTTCTACCGTTAGGCCGGGCGTATCGGTTCAGCCCGCTTCGGCGCTTTCGCGCACCTTCGGGACAAAGGGCTTCGAGGTGAAGTGCTCCTCGTCATGCCCGTCCGCCAGCTTCAGCCCCGCCTGCTTGATGGCGTTATCCGGCACCTTGACCAGCGGTACGTAGTAGCGGTCGTCGGTCTGCGTCACCGTGTCGTTGTCCACGCGGTTGTAGCAGAAGAGGAAGGTCCAGCGCCGGTGCTCAGAACGGTTCTGGGCGGAGCGGTGAAGGACGTTCGAGTGAAAGATGACCACGTCGCCAGCCTCGAGCTCGGCCGGGACGACCTCGTACTTCGCCGTGATGTGCTTCATGCGCGCCGGGTCGGCGACGACTTGGGCCTCGCCGGGGACCGGCACGTGATCGATGCGGCCGAGATGATGCGAGCCCTTGACCAGCTCGAGACAGCCGTTCTCCTTGAACGAGCGGTCGAGGGCGAGCTGGAAGCTCAGCATGTCCGGCCGCAGGCAGCCATTGTGATACCAGTAGCCGTAATCCTGATGCCATTCCCAGGCCCCGCCGACTCGCGGCTCCTTGGCGGTCAGCTTCGACTGGTAGTGGTAGACCGGCCCGCCCAGGAGCTGCTCGGCCGTGTCGACCACCCGTTCGCAACGCGCCGCCAGACCGTAGACGCTGTCGCCGGCCCGGTTCCACAGGGCAATCTTGGTCGCAGCACCCTGTGCATCCAGCCGGTCGATGATGTGGTCACGGATAGCCGGGTCGACCTCCATCGCCTTGCGTAACAGGGCAGTTTCCTCGGCGTCGAACAGGCCGCGGACGACCACCAGTCCGTTGCGCTGAAACTGGGCAACCTGGTCGGGGCTCAGAACGGACGGCATGAGCGTCTCCCCAAAGTCCTTCTGGGGACAGTTTACTCCAGCCTGCGGCTTGGCGGTAGCCGGGCGCTGGCTCTAGGATATCGCGGCAACTCGAGCCGGGAGGAGGCAAGTATGGATCGTCGTCACTTCTTGATCGCAAGCGGAGGCTTGGTGTTGACGGCGGGACCGGCCGCGGCCCAGTTCTTCCCCAAGACGCTCATCGACCGTGCCATCGAGGCGCGCAGCTTCGGCGACATCGCCAAGGACAACGAGGTCGTCCTCAAGGTGAACAAGGTCATGGCCGACGCGAAGACGGCCAGCGCCTCGACGGAGATTTACGAGCAGCGCCTGCTGCTGACCGGGATGTTCGACGACAAGGCCACGTACGACCAGTTCGAGAAAGGCGTGAAGGCCGGGCGCTTCCGGCAGCCCGGGCGATTTTCCCGCGTTCGCCGAAACGCTCGATCTCGCGTTTCAGCTCCAGCACCTCGAGCGGGCAATCCGGCCAGTCATTCTTCCAGCAGACGATCAGGTCGCATTTGCGCGGGTCGTGCTTATGGGTGAGGAAGTTCCGGCTGCGGAACTCGAACTCGATGCGCACGCGCTCCCAGGGCTGGTCCGGGCCGTGCAGCCGCCGCTTGGCGGCGCAGTCGGGAAAGCCCGTGCTGAGGCTTTCCACCAGATAGCCGAGCGAGGGCGCCAGCAGGCCGAAGAGGAAGACCACGCCCATCTCGTTGGTCGGCGCATGCTGCAGGCCGTTCAGATTGAGCGGCGCGCCGAGCCGCGGACCGCCGCAGCCATGCCAGGCGACCGGGCCCTTGAGGCGTCCGCCATGGGGCTGGCAGCGCATGGCGAGCTCCGCGAGATGAAGGAACTCCGGATGATGGACCTGCACCCATTCGCGATAGGCGCGCAGCGCCGCCGTCCATGAGCCCCAGCGGTTCTTGTAGGTTTGCTGGCGGTGGCAGCAGGCGCGGTCGAAACGCTGCCAGTCGAGGATGCCGCCGGCCCCGGTGAAGGTCTCGTGCATGGCGATGAGCAGCGCCCCGTCCGAAACGCTGGGCCGGCGCTTGCGCGCCTCCAGCCCGCACGCCTCCATCAGCGCGGTGTGCGAGTCGAAATGGCGGATCATTTGCAGGTAGCCGATGCCGGTGGCCGATTCGAGGTCGCGGCGCGACAGAGTGCGGCTGCCGCGCCGGCGGGCCAGCGCCTTGACGCGGGCGATCATGCTGGCGCGGCCGAGCGGCCGTCCGGCCCGGGGTGGTGCGGCCGTCATGACAGGCAATATGGGGAGTTAGAGACAGAACGGCTAGTAGTCAAAACGTCTATAGACGTCTGTATTTTTCAAGCCCTTGAGCGGGCGGCGCTTCCGGGCGGAGACGCGGATTTATCCACCGCGCCGGCGCCCGCCGCCGGTGCTTAGGTGCCTTTATTACGTTGGGTGGAGTCCCGCAGGCCGGCGGGACTCTTGTCGCGAATCGCCGCGCCCGCCATACTTCCCGAGTCATTCAACAACGAAAGGAGGTGATCCAGTGTCTCATTGTCATGTTCGGGGGGTCCCCGGGACCTGGGTTGTCACCGCCGCTGATTTGGGCGTGACCTTGACCTAAGGCTACGGTCCTCGGTCCACCCGAGGTCAGACAAGGGAAGGGCTGCCCGCCAGGGCAGCCCTTCTTCTTTTGCCGATTTTCTTGCCGATGTCGCGTACCGGGCGCGCCGCCGCGCGCCGGAAAGACTACTCCGCGGCGTCGCTCTTGCGCCCGGGCGGCGGTGAGGCGGGGGTGGCAGCCGCCGCCAGCTCGCTGCTGAGCGTCGAGGCGAGCTGCGCCAGCCGGTTGCCCTCTTCCATGAAATCCTGCGCCATGGCGGCGGCCCATTCCTGCTGGATCTGGGCGGCGTCCGTCCAGTTCTGGCAGGTTGCCAGCTTCTGTCCGAAGACGCTGTCGCTCTGGAAGCGGTTGACCGTGAAGCGCACGATCTCCTGCTGCCAGGCTTGGCAGGCGCGGGCGTAGCTTTCGCCGGCGGCAGCGAAGATGTCCAATAGCGGGTTGCGGAACGGCGACACCGCCGGCACGAACGGCGTAAACGACGGGGGTGGGGGCTTCGCGCTCATGGCGGATCCTCCAGGGTGGGTTCCCATGCTGCCCGGTCATTGTTAACGGACGATGAAGAAGCGGATTTGTCAGGCCCACCCGGCCTGACTACTCTGGCAGTCGCAAGGAAAGCGGGAGGGTTCATGGTGTTGGCGCCCGGACGGCTGGTTGGCCTGCTGCTGCTGCTGCTTATCGGGCTCGCCGGGCCCGCTTCGGCGCAGCGCGACGATTCGGCGGCGCTGGCGGCGC
>VGEI01000084.1 GCA_016869415.1 Alphaproteobacteria bacterium | reverse complement strand
GTTCGATGCCCCCGGCGGCCGCGTCGTCGAGGCTTGGGCAGAGGGCCCTGCCAACCGCGACGCGGTGCTGTCGTTCTACCGGACAACGCTGCCCCAGCTGGGCTGGAGCGTGGCCGGTCTTGATATCTTTCGCCGCGAGGGGGAAACCCTGCGGCTTGAATTTCCGGCGTCCGGGCCGCGCGGTGCGCGCACTTCCGGAACGCTGCTGATCCGTTTCTATCTTTCACCTGGCTGACGTACTGACGGAGATACGCAATGGCTTATGAGAACATCCTGGTCGAGACCAAGGGCCGCGTTGGCATTGTCCGGCTGAACCGGCCAAAGGCGCTGAACGCGCTGTGCGACGCGTTGGTTCGGGAGCTCGGCCGGGCGCTCGATGCCTTTGAAGCGGATGCCAATATCGGGGCCATCGTCCTGACCGGCAGCGAGAAGGCCTTCGCCGCCGGCGCCGATATCAAGGAAATGGCCAGCCGGACCTATATGGACGTGTATCTGGCGGACTTCATCACCGATGGCTGGGAGCGTGTCTCGGTCTGTCGCAAGCCGATCATCGCGGCCGTTGCCGGATTTGCCCTGGGCGGAGGGTGCGAGGTCGCCATGATGTGCGATTTCATCGTCGCTGCCGATACGGCCAAGTTCGGCCAGCCGGAGATCAATCTCGGCACCATGCCGGGCGCTGGCGGTTCCCAGCGGCTAACGCGTTTTGTCGGTAAATCAAAGGCTATGGACCTTTGCCTCACGGGCCGGATGATGGACGCCGCCGAGGCGGAGCGCTGCGGATTGGTGTCGCGCGTGGTGCCCGCGGCGCAACTCCTCGACGAGGCGGTCAAGGCGGCGGAAATCATCGCGTCCAAGTCACTGCCGATCACTATGATGGTGAAGGAGTCGGTCAATCGCTCTTTTGAGACGACACTTTCGGAGGGGATCCGCTTCGAGCGGCGCCTGTTCCATTCGACTTTTGCCACGGAGGACCAGAAAGAGGGTATGGCGGCCTTCGTCGAGAAGCGCCCGGCCACCTTCAAGCATCGTTAAACCTAGGCGAACGCTGGCTCTTTTACGCCTCAGCGGCGCATTGACGGAGCGGATACCCGGGTCTATAACCGCGCACCTTTTCCCAGCGATCATTCGGACGGTTTTCTATGGCGGCCAAGAAGGTCAAGCGTAACCCCTCCGCGCGCAAGGCGGCACGACAGGCAATCCGCCGCGCGGCAACGAACCAGGCTCGACTCACCGAGATCAAGAGCGAGCTGAAGAAGGTCGAGACGGCTATCGCCGCCGGCAAGAAAAGCGACGCTCAGGCCGCTCTCAAGGCGGCACAGCCGATACTGATGCGCGGCACGCACATCGGCCTCGTGCACAGGAATCTTGTTGCGCGCAAGCTTTCGCGGCTTTCGGCGCGAATCAAGGCGCTCTCGTAATTTTCTACCGCCGCGTTTCGCGCGGCGGCATTCATGGCGCAGTCCATCACAAGCGATTGCGTCGCGAGCAACCCCCGCCACATGAAATAGCTGCACGGCGCTTTCGCGCGCCGTTGCCGCTTTCTTTTTCCGTGATCGAGGAACGCTGACCGCGAAAACACGCAAGACAATTTTTTGCGGAATCACGACAGGACCGTATTGCGCACGGAAAAGACGGCGACTAGATTCGCCCCACTGATCGTCGGGAGGCGTCACATCGGCTCCAATCAATGGAGTGATCGAAAAAAGAGGACGAAGGCGGTCAGCGCCACAAGTTTTTCAGAACACGGTTGAAGAGATGGACATCGGGCCGTGTGGTCCGAAGCAGGAAGGGCAGTTTCGTCGTGTGGGGAGCATGACGTTCGGTTGGTCTACGATCGATGTGGAACTGTTCGACTTGGGATGGCGCAGAGATGGGGATGTTGGGATTGATTTTTCTATTGCCGGGACGAGTGGGTTCCGGGTCGGCAACGGCAAGCGATCATGATGCCGCCGCCGACGAGGCCCCCAAGCGCAGCCGTCGGAAGTACATGGGCGGTATTCCGCCCGGATACCGAACCATCGTGTAGGGTAAGGTAGCAGTAAAGGTAAGATCGGCGACCGGCCGGTCGGGCGTAACGAGACCGGGGCGTTTGAGCCTTCGGGGACAGAAGTCAGGGGCGGGGTCAGGGGCACAATGCCACAGGGGTCGGCGCAGATGACGCGGCCGGGGACGGGAAGCAGTTCTGCCCCGTCTGCAGGTTATGCCGGCGATCTTTCCCCAGAAGAGGCTTGGGGCCTCCTGGCGCGCGAGGCCGGCGCCATGCTCGTCGATTGCCGTTCGCAGGCCGAATGGTCGTTTGTCGGGGTTCCGGATCTGACGACGCTGGGCAAGCGGCCCCATTTCGCCGAATGGCAGGCATTCGTGCCGGCGAATGCCGAGAGCGGCGGGAAGCCGCGCATGGCAGCCAACGCGAACTTCGTCGCCGACGTAGCCAAGAGCGGCGTTTCCAAGGACATGCCGGTCGTATTCATCTGCCGTTCGGGCGGGCGCTCGAAGTCGGCGGCGATTGCGATGACCGCGGCAGGCTGGAAGACGTGCTTTAATCTCGCCGGCGGGTTTGAAGGTGTTCACGATGCCGCGCACCATCGCGGTACGACCCAGGGTTGGAAGGCGAGCGGCCTCCCTTGGGTGCAGGAGTAAAAGGGGTCCGATGCGCAACGAAACAACGGCTTCTGTAGAGACGCAGTGGGCGCGGGTGCGCGGCAAGCTGCGCGCCGAGTTCGGCGAGGTCGCCTATCGCAGTTGGCTCAAGCCGCTGACCTTGGCGGGTATCGAGGACGGCGAGGTTCGCATTGCTGTGCCGACCCGGTTCATGCAGGACTGGGTGCGGACCCACTACGCCGAGCGTCTGCGCGCCTTGTGGAAGGCCGAAAACAAGATCATCCGCAACATCGAGATCATCATCGCCAACCCCGCGGTCTCCAGGCCCGCTGCCGAGCGCCCCGTGGTCGCCCCGCGCCTGGATTTCGCGCCGGCGGGCACCACGAAGGGCCTGCGCATGGCGCCGCCGCCGGCTGCCCGTCCCTCGCTCGAAGGTGATGGCGCCGCCGACAAGCGCGGGGCCGGCGAAGAGCGCGAGGATTTCGGCGCGCCGCTCGATCCGCGTTTCACCTTCGACAATTTCGTCATCGGCAAGCCGAACGAGTTCGCCACTGCGGCGGCGCGCCGTGTCTCGGAGGAGGCGAAGGTTCCCTTAAACCCGCTCTTCCTCTACGGCGGTGTCGGGTTGGGCAAGACGCACCTCATGCATGCGATCGCCTGGGAGATCCGCAAGCGCCACCCGCAGCGCAAGGTGGTCTACCTCTCGGCCGAAATGTTCATGTACCGGTTCATCCGGGCGCTGCGCTTCAAGGACATGATGTCCTTCAAGGAGCAATTCCGCTCGGTCGACGTCCTGATGATCGACGACGTGCAGTTCATCAGTGGCAAGGACTCGACCCAGGAGGAGTTCTTCCACACCTTCAACGCGCTGGTGGACCAGAACCGCCAGATCGTGCTCTCGGCCGACAAGAGCCCGGCTGACCTCGAAGGGATCGAGGATCGGGTGCGCTCCCGCCTTGGCTGGGGCCTGGTGGCCGACATCCACCCGACGACCTATGAGCTGCGCCTCGGTATCCTGCAGACCAAGGCCGAGAAAATGGGCCTCCAGGTGCCGCCCAAGGTCCTAGAATTCCTCGCTCACAAGATCACCTCGAACGTGCGTGAGCTTGAGGGTGCGTTGAACCGCATCGCCGCGCATGCCACGCTGGTCGGCCGGCCGATCACTTTCGAGACGGCCCAGGACGTGCTGCACGACCTGCTGCGCGCCAACGACCGCCGCGTGACCATCGAGGAGATCCAGAAACGCGTCGCCGAGCACTATTCGATCAGGCTCGCCGACATGCATTCACCGCGGCGGGCCCGCCTGGTTGCCCGGCCGCGTCAGGTGGCGATGTATCTGGCCAAGCAGCTGACCTCGCGTTCGCTGCCGGAGATCGGCCGCAAGTTCGGCGGTCGCGACCACACGACGGTGATGCACGCGGTAAAGAAGATCGAGGAGCTGCGCGCCACAGACAGCAGCTTCGCCGAGGACATCGAGCTTCTCCGCCGGATGCTCGAAGCGTAAGTCCGTGATCGAGCGATACCGGTGAGTCACCGGCTGGCGCGGCGGCCCTAAACCAAGGGCCGCCCTTCCTGTTTCTGGGCTAAACTCCGCTAGTGAGAAAGCAGAAAGCGGCTCTGGTCACGGGCTTCGAGCCCTATGGCGGGATGAATCTCAACCCCTCGGCCGAGATCGCCCGCCGGATGGACGGAGCGAAGGTCGGCGGCGTTTCCGTGGTCGGGCGGCTGCTGCCGGTCGATATTGCCAAGCTCGACGCGGCGTTGAAAGACGCGCTCGCCGACGTCGATCCCGTGGCGGTGATTCTGCTCGGACTTGCGCCCGGGGAGACCTGCATCCGGCTGGAACGCGTGGCGCTCAACCTTGCCGATTTCCCCATTCCCGACAACGCCGGCGCCAAAGCACGCGATCAGGTTCTGGACAGGCAGGGCGACACGGCCCTGACGTCACGCCTGCCGCTGCGGACCATCGAGAAGCGTCTACTGGGCATGGGGATTCCCACCCGACTCTCCGAAAGTGCCGGGACCTACCTATGCAATGCGTCGATGTACTGGGCACTGTCCTGGCTGCCCAGACGGGTGCCATGCGGCTTCATCCACCTGCCCCTCCTGCCAGCGCAGGTGGCCGTCGGACTCGAGTCGGGGGCGAATCCACAAGCGTCAATGGCCTTTCCCGTGCAACGTCGCGCGATTGAAATCGCCCTCGCGCTGAGCCTCGAATCTGCTGCCCCAAAGGCTTGAAATCAGGCCCGTATTTCAGCCTCTTTCGAGTCCACTGAAACGCGCGAAAGAGTTTTGATTTCAATTGCTTCTGGTATACTAACGCCCCTGTCAAAAAGCCTTCCGGCAAGCGTTCCGCCGGCGGGCCTTGCGGGGGTCGTTTCCGGGGGGTCCGGAGCCGGTCATAACCGCCGATAAACCTGCAGGAACGCGGATCCGACCCGACATGAAACTCACGATCGAGCGCGGAGCGCTGCTTAAAGCTCTCGGCCACATCCAGAGCGTCGTCGAACGTCGCAACACGATCCCGATTCTCGCCAACGTTCTACTCGAAGCCTCCAAAGGCAAGCTAGCGCTCACCGCCACTGACATGGATCTGGCGATCGTCGAATCGGCGCCGGCGGAGGTCGGCAAGGCCGGCACGATCACAGTGCAGGCGCACACGCTCTACGACATCGCGCGCAAGCTGCCCGAGGGCAGCCAAGTCGGGCTCGACAGCGGCAGCGATGCCAAGGGCGGTCAGGTTTCCTTGCGCGCCGGGCGCTCGAATTTCACGCTGGCGAGCCTGCCGGCCGAAGATTTCCCCAAGATGGCTGGCGGCGAGCTGCCGCATAACTTCGAGCTCTCCGGCGCCGATCTGCGCGGCCTGATCGACCGCACGCGGTTTGCCATCTCGACCGAGGAGACGCGTTACTACCTGAACGGCATCTACATGCACGCGGCCCAGGCGGGCGGCGTCAAGGTGTTGCGTGCCGTGGCCACGGACGGCCATCGCCTGGCGCGCGTCGAGATGCCGCTGCCCGACGGAGCGGCCGGCATTCCCGGGGTCATCCTGCCGCGCAAGACGGTGATGGAACTGCGCAAGCTGCTCGATGAGGCGCAGGGCACGATTGCTGTCTCGCTGTCGGACACACGCGTGCGTTTCGCCTTCGACGATGTGGTGCTGACCTCGAAGCTGATCGACGGCACCTTCCCGGACTACGAGCGTGTCATCCCCTCGGGCAACGACAAGATCCTCGAGGTCGACTGCAAGAGCTTCGCCGAGGCGGTCGACCGCGTGGCGACGATCTCCACCGAAAAGTCGCGCGCCATCAAGCTGGCCATGGCCAAGGGCCAGCTCACCCTGACCGCGACCAGCCCGGATGCCGGCAGCGCCACCGAAGAGTTGGAGGCTCGCTACACCGCTGCGCCGATCGAGATCGGTTTCAACGCCCGTTACTTGCTCGACATCGCCCAGCAGATCGAGGGCGAGGGCGCCAAGTTCGCCATGTCGGACGCGGCATCGCCGACGCTGGTACAGGATTCCGCCGATGCAAGCGCGCTCTACGTCCTGATGCCGATGCGGGTGTGACCGCGGCGATGACCTCTGCCGCACCCGTCATGCCCCTGCCGGCCGTCGCCACGGCGGAGCGGGGGGCTGCGGTCGTGCGGCTGTCGCTGACCGATTTCCGCTGCTATGGCCGGGTGCGCCTCGATCTCGAGGCAACGCCGGTGGTGCTCACCGGCCCCAATGGGGCGGGCAAGACGAACCTGCTGGAAGCCGTCTCGTTTCTCTCACCAGGGCGCGGCTTGCGCCGCGCCAAGCTCGGCGAGGTCGACCGCCGAGAGCGCGGCGCCGACGACGCTCGTCCCTGGGCGGTGGCGGCGGTGCTCGAGACCGGCCGCGGCACGGTCAGCATCGGCACCGGCCATGAGGCTGCGGATGGCAAGAGCACCGAGCGGCGCGTCGTGCGTATCGACGGCCACACCGCGCGCGGCCACAAGGATCTGGCTCAGCATCTCGCCATGGTCTGGCTGACCCCGGACATGGACCGCCTGTTCATGGATGGCTCCTCCTCCCGCCGCCGCTTCGTCGACCGGCTGGTCTACGGTTTCCAGCCGGCCCATGCCGGTGAGGTAGCGGCCTACGACACCGTGCTGCGCGAGCGCAGCCGCCTGCTCGGCGAAGGCAACGCCGACGCGGCTTGGCTTGACGCTCTCGAGGACGGGATCGCACGCCACGGCGTGGCCATCGCTGCGGCCCGTGCCGAGACCGTGCGCCGCCTCGACCGCGCCTGCGCCGATCGTGCCCATCCTGAGCAAGGAAGCCCGTTCCCGGCGGCTCGCCTGGTGCTGACCGGCGAAATTGACACCTGGTTGACGGAGATGCCGGCCGTGGCGGTCGAGGACCGGGTGCGCGACACATTACGCGCCGCGCGCTCCCACGACGCGGCCCAGGGCGGGGCGGCCTGCGGGGCGCATCGCAGCGATCTGCAGGTCACCTACGCCGCCAAGGATCGCCCGGCACGCGACTGCTCGACGGGCGAGCAGAAGGCGCTGCTGCTCTCGATCCTGCTGGCCATGGCGCGCGAGCTGCACGCCGAGCGCGGCGACGCGCCGCTGCTGCTGCTCGACGAGGTGGTGGCCCATCTCGACGGGGCGCGCCGCGCCGCGTTGTTCGACGAGATTTCCCATCTCGGGGCCCAGGCCTGGCTGACCGGCACCGACGATGAGCTGTTTGCCGGCCTGCGCGGGCGGGCCCGTTTCTTCCGTGTCCTCGACGCGACGGTGATGCCGCGATGAACGAACCTGGACAGAGACTCGACCCCTCCAAGGGTGCCGCCGATTACGGCGCCGAAGCCATCAAGGTGCTGCGCGGCCTCGACGCGGTGCGCAAGCGCCCCGGCATGTATATCGGCGATACCGACGACGGCTCCGGCCTGCATCACATGGTCTACGAGGTGGTCGACAACGCCATCGACGAGGCGCTGGCCGGTTATTGCGACGAGATCACCGTCACGCTGCATCCGGACGGCTCGGTTGAGATCACCGACAACGGCCGCGGCATCCCCACGGAGATCCATAAGGAAGAAGGCGTGTCGGCGGCCGAAGTCATCATGACCCAGCTGCACGCCGGCGGAAAATTCGACCAGAACTCCTACAAGGTCTCGGGCGGCCTGCACGGGGTCGGCGTCTCGGTGGTCAACGCACTGTCGGAAACGCTGGAGCTGCGCATCTGGCGCGGCGGCAAAGAGCATTTCATGCGCTTCAAGCACGGCGATGCCGAAGCGCCGCTCAAGGAGACCGGCGACGCCGGCAAGAAGACCGGCACGCAGGTCCGCTTCTACGCCTCCAAGCAGACCTTCACCAAGACCGAGTACGATTTCGAGACGCTCGAGCATCGTATCCGCGAGCTCGCGTTCCTCAATTCGGGCGTCAAGCTGGTGCTGACCGACGCACGTGGCGTCGAGCCCAAGACCGTGGAGATGAAGTACGACGGCGGCATCGAGGCTTTCGTCAAGTTTCTCGACCGCTCCAAGACGGCACTCCATCCGGCCATCCTGATGCGCGGGAGCAAGGACGGCATCACCGTCGACGTGTCGATGGAATGGACCGACGCCTATCACGAGACGATGATGTGCTTCACCAACAACATCCCGCAGAAGGACGGGGGCACGCATCTTCAGGGCTTCCGCGCCGCGCTGACGCGCACCATCAACAAATACGCGGTCGAGGGCGGCATCGCAAAGAAGGACAAGGTCGAGATGACCGGCGAGGATGCGCGCGAAGGCCTGACCTGCGTGCTCTCGGTCAAGGTTCCCGACCCCAAATTCTCGTCGCAGACCAAGGACAAGCTGGTGTCGTCCGAGGTCCGGCCGATCGTCGAGGCGATCTGTAACGACAAGCTCCAGCAATGGTTCGAGGAGCATCCCGGGGATGCCAAGCGCATCATCGGCAAGATCGTCGAGGCCGCGGCCGCCCGCGAGGCGGCGCGCCGGGCGCGCGAACTGGCGCGGCGCAAAGGGGCGCTCGACATGGCCTCGCTGCCGGGCAAGCTCGCCGACTGCCAGGAGCGCGATCCCGCGAAGTCGGAGTTGTTCATCGTCGAGGGGGATTCGGCCGGCGGCTCGGCCAAGCAGGGACGTAACCGCGCCTACCAGGCCATCCTGCCCATCCGTGGCAAGATCCTGAACGTCGAGCGGGCGCGTATCGACAAGATGCTCTCCTCGGCCGAGATCGGCACGCTGGTCACCGCCGTGGGCACGGGCATCGGCCAGGAGGATTTCGACGTCTCCAAGTGCCGCTATCACAAGATCATCCTGATGGCCGATGCCGACGTCGACGGCTCGCATATCCGCACGCTGCTGCTGACGTTCTTCTATCGCCAGATGCGCCCGCTGATCGACGCCGGCTACATCTATATCGCGCAGCCGCCGCTCTACCGTGCCAAGCGCGGCAGTTCCGAGGTCTATCTCAAGGACGAGCGGGCGCTGGAGGATTACCTGATCGAGGCCGGCATCGACGGCATGGTGCTCACGGTCGGCTCCGATGGCAGCCAGCGCGCCAGCCAGGATCTGCGCCAGCTCGTGGAGAAGGCGCGCGCCGCCAAGTCCTTCGTGACGCCCCTGGCACGCCGCGTGGGCAGCCGCGATGCCGTCGAGCAGGCGGCGATCCTCGGCGCTCTCGACCCGGACCTGCTGTCGAACCAGGAGCAGGCCAAGGGTGCCGCGGAATATATCGCCAGGCGTCTCAACGCCCTGAGCTCGGAGAATGAGCGCGGCTGGACGGGCACCGCATCGGCCGACGGCATGGTGTTCGAGCGCAAGCTGCGGGGCGAAACCGACCGCTGTGTCATCGACCAGGTGGTGATCAACTCGGTCGAGGCACGCCGCCTCGTCGAGACGGCTGGCGAATTCCAGAAAGTCTACGGGCGTTTCGCCAGGCTCAAAGCCGGCGAGCGCGACGTGGAGATCACCGGCCCGACCCGGCTGATCGACGCGGTGCTGGAGATCGGCAAGAAGGGTGTCGGCATGCAGCGCTACAAAGGCCTGGGGGAGATGAACCCCGAACAGCTCTGGGAAACGACGCTCGATCCGGAGGCGCGCCATCTTCTGCAGGTGAAGGTCTCCGACAGTGCCGAGGCCAACGGCATCTTCGAAACGCTCATGGGCGATGTCGTCGAACCGCGTCGCGAGTTCATCCAGGACAACGCGCTCAAAGTCGCCAATCTCGACGTCTGAGCGTCGAGGTCGGTTCGCGAGGGCCGACTCTATGGCGCCAACATCCCGCGCAGCCGGTCGCGGCCGCGCGCCAGGCGGCTCATCACAGTGCCGATCGGGATAGACAGCCGGTCGGCTGCACGCTGATAGCTCATGCCGTGGATCAGCACGAGCTCTACCACCTGCTTCTGCTGCGGGGGCAGGGCTTTGAGCGAGCGGTCGATATCGGCGCGCACTCCCTGCGATTCGAAGACCGGGTCGGTATAGGACAGCATCTCCGGCAGGTCCGGCGCGTCGACGAAAGGCCGCCGGCGGTCGCGCTTGGCATGGGTCGCGTGGGTGTTGTGCATGATCGCAAACAGCCATGGGCGCAGCGGGTAGCCGGGAACGAGCATATGCAGCTGCGCAAGGGCGCGCTCGATGCAGTCCTGGACCAGATCGTCGGCATCCGCGCCATTGCGGGTGAGCTGCAGGGCGTAGCGCCGCAGCCGCGGCAGCTCCGCCGGGATCTGCGCCGCACGTTCGTCCAGTCGCGCCCGTGCCTCGGCATCGGAACGGCGCTGCGTCACCTCGCACAGGGTGGCGGAAAGCAGGGTCGTGACATTCGTCCCGTCGACCGAGAGCGGCAACAGCAGGCGGGTGTAGCGCGAGCGGCGGGTCTCGCCGTCGATCTCGATCCGGTGCAGGGTGGGCCGCCTCGAGCGGACTGCGGCGCCATAATGCCGCAGCAGCAGCTCGCGATAAGTCGGTACCGTAATGGCGGAGACCGGGCTGCCGGGAATCATCTCGTGCAGCAGCCGGTGATTGCGCTTGCCCAGCAACCGGAAGCGGAAATCGCCCCCGCCGGGTGCGGCATCGATGATGTTGACCTTGCCCGCCAGGCCGCGGATGTCGTGGGGGACATAGGCCTCGGCCGGGCCGCGCGGGCAGTCCGTGCTGTCGCACGCCGCCTGCCAGCGGGCCAGCAGCAGGGCGAGAGGTTGGGCGGCGGGTTGGTTCGGATCGAGCGCGTACTCGCGAACCGCAGTGATCGGCGGTGTGGACATTTCCTCTCCAGGGAAATCTGCGGAGGCCGCCGGCGACACGAATCGGCCGGGTGGAATACCTCCTGAGCAGGGCTGTAGACTACCGGCATCGGATTTCTCGCAAATGCGAGAGTTTTTGGGTTAGTATGAATTCGGCTCATGCCAGACCCAAAGCCGGTCAGGAGCCGCCGTTTCCCTGCCCCAGCTGGTGCGCCCGTCTGGCCGTCTCTCATGCCTGCCCCGGACCGTGACATCGACCTGCCGTCGCTCGACGCTCTGCGCGTCTTCGAGGTCACCGCCCGGCGGCTAAATTTCAGTAAGGCGGCCGAGGAGCTTCACGTCACCCAAAGCGCCATCAGCCATCGCATTCGCGAGCTCGAACGTCAGCTTCAGACCCGGCTTTTCCAGCGCGGGCACCT
>VGEI01000083.1 GCA_016869415.1 Alphaproteobacteria bacterium | reverse complement strand
CATCGGCCTGCGCGACTGGGCTCACCGGTTCTGATCATCGCAGGGTGGTATAAGACCAAGATTCGGCTTCATATTTCTCTCGTCTGGGCGATGCCAGTTAGTCTCAGTTTAGAATCTATCTAAACTATATGGTGACGGCCTCGCCTGGCACAAGGGGGAATAGAGGCCGGCCTCAACCGATCTTGACCAGCGTGAAGGAGACTTTCCCCAGCTTGCCGAAATCGGCTTCGACCTTGGCGGCCGGCTCGGCCTTGTGGAAGCCGGTGCAGGTGCCGGTGGTGACGACCTCGCCCGCCTTGAGACCGTCGCGCGTGCGCTGCTGGTTGGCCAGCCAGGCGAGCGCCAGGAAGGGATCGCCCAGCGCATCCCCTCCCTTGCCTTCGCCGACCACCTTGCCGTCCACCTTCATACGCACCGGGGCCTTGGTCAGGTCGGTCGTCTTCCAGCGCTTGATCGGGTTACCCAGGACCAAGGCGGCGTTGCAACCCATGTCGGCGATCAGGCAAGGCGTGCTGACGCTCAGCCAGTCGAGAAACCGGCTGTCGACCAGCTCAACCGCCGGCCGCACTTCGGCCACCGCGGCACGCACCTCGGCCCGCGTGTACGGCCGCTGGCGCGGCTTCAGGTTCTTGCCGAGAACGAAGGCGAATTCGCCTTCCAGCCCACGCATGCGATAGGCCGTGCCCGGCAGCGTCGCGCCGCTAGCGAAGATGCGTGGCGCCAGGACGCGGCCGGCGATCGGGCCCTTGGTCTTAAGGAGCTTCTGTGCGTATTCGCTGGTGCAGCCGATCTTCCAGCCACCGACCGCAACGCCGAGCTCGCGGACCAGCGCGTCCTGGATCTGCATCCCCTCCCTGGCCGTCTTCGGGCAGCATTCCTCGGGAAAGGCGACGATCGGGTTACCGATCTGCCAGGCGTCGGCGAGGATCGCCACCACGCGGCTCAGCTCCGCTTTCTTCATGTGAAGGCGATCCGCACGTCGCCCAGCGTGCCGAACTCGGCGACGACCTCGCGGCCGTTACCCAACGGCGGCATGCCGGTGCACGAGCCGGTGGTGACGATCTGACCGGCCTTGAGCCCGCCCGACCAGGGCGGCGGGTTGTTGGCCAGTGTGGTCAATGCATGGACCGGGCCGCCACCGGGGATGCTGTTGCCGGTGCCGATGGCGATCTCGCGCCCGTCGACCTTCAGCGAGATCTTATGATTGAGCAGGTCGAGACCCCGCCAATCCCGGCAGACCCTGCCCAGCACCAGGTAGCCGTTGGCGAAACAGTCCGAGAGCATCAGCGGCGTCGGCTTGCCGCGGCCCACCCGGCTGTCGACGACCTCGATCGCCGGCCGCAGGACGTCGACGGCGGCCAGAACCTCTTCGGCCGTATAGGACGTGGAACGCGCCGGCAGGTCACGGCCCAGGATGTAGTCGAACTCGCATTCCAGCATCGGCTGGATGAAGTTGCGGACCGGGAACGAAGCCGGGCTGTCCGTGATGTAGCTCTTGAACAGCGGGGCTGCGATCGGCCGGTCGACCTTCAGGGCCTCGCGCTGCGGCGGCACGATGGCCATGATCTTCCAGCCCGCAGCCCCGCCCTGCCGCCGCGCGATGGCGGCGTTAACGGCATAGGCGTCGTCGATGGTGGCGGCGATGAGCGCGCTGTCGAGATCCTGGACCTGGCGTGCCTGTTTGCGGGCGGCGACGAGAAGCTCGGCCGCTTTGTCGGCGTCTTGCGGTGTCATGGATGGTTCCGGTGTGGTGTTGCCCCGCGCGGAGACTACACCAGACCAGGCCCAAGGCGAGAGGTGTCGCTGGTTAAGAAGCGACCTTCGCCTTCTCCTCGGCCGGCCGCCGGGAGGCTATGATCTTTTCCGCCGGCTTGCCGGTCAGCTCCGCCAGATGGTCGAAGGTCCAGCCGAAGGTGCCGACACCCTGGGTCGCGGAGCGTAATTCGATGATCAGGTCGTGCATCTCCGACTGGGGCAGCATGGCCGAGACCTCGTCCCAGCCCGGCCAGCCCGCCTTGGCGTCGTAGCCCAGAATCTGGCCGCGCCGCGTCTGCACCAGGCGCTGGACGCGCGAAGTGAACTCGTTGGGCACGGTCACCGCGACCTTGCAGATCGGCTCGAGCAGGACCGGGTCGCATTTCGGCATGCCCTCGCGCATACCGAGCCCGCCCGCGGTCATGAAGGCCTGGTCGGAACTGTCGACGTCATGGTACTGGCCGTCGAACAGCACGACCTGCACGTCGACCACGGGGAAGCCGAGCGGGCCACGCTTGAGATAGTCCCGGACGCCGTCCTCGACCGCAGGGATGAAGTTGCGTGGCACCGAACCGCCGACGATCTTTTCCTCAAAGTTGAAGCCGCTGCCGCGGGCCAGCGGCCGGATCTCGATCTTGATATCGGCGAACTGGCCGTGTCCGCCGCTCTGACGCTTGTGCCTGGCGTGCTGCGTGACGCCTTTGCGGATGGTCTCCTTGTAGGGCACCTGCGGCGCCTGACTGACCACCGGCACATGGTAAGAGCTGCGCAGCCGGTCGATGGCCACGGCGAGGTGCATCTCACCCTGCCCCCAGAGCAGCAGCTCGTGCGTGTCGGCGTTGTGCTCGACGACCAGCGAGGGATCCTCCTCGCTCAGTCGGTGCAGAGCGCCCGACAGCTTGACGTCGTCACCGCGCTTCTCGGCGTTGACCGCGAGCGAGAAGATGGGCTGCGGCGGTGCCGGCCAGGCGCCGACCGACTCGCCAGCCGGCGCAGCGGCGTCACCCTTGGCGGAGAGGAGCGCGCCGGTGGCGACGCCTTCGAGCTTCAGCAGGCCGACGACGTCGCCTGTCTCTGCCTTGGCCTGCTTGGTCACGGCGTTGCCCATCAGACGGGTGATGCCGGCGATTTTGGCGCTGTTACTGCCGTCGCTAAGCGTAGCCCCGTCGGCGATCGGCCCCTGCCAGACGCGCACTACCGACACCTTGCCGGTGTGCGCGGCATGCTGGGTCTTGAACACCTGGGCGAGCGGCGCCGCCCCCTTGAGGCCGAGCCGCGCCGCCGTAACAGAAGGCTCCGGCACGTCATGGCGCAGGGATTTGAGCAGCCGGCGCACGCCGGCGTCGCGCTCCGCGGCACCCAGCAGCACCGGCACGATACGGTCGGCCGCCAGATTGCGCGCCAGGTGGCTGTAGATGTCCTCCTTCGACGGCACCGTGTCCTCGAGCAGCTGCTCGAGCAGCTTGTCGTCGAAATCGGCGAGCTTCTCGAGCAGGCCTTGACGGGCCTCCTTCTCGCGCTCGGCCATGGTCTGCGGCATGGGGATCAGATCGGAGGCCTGACCGGCTTTGTAGTGGTAGGCGCGCTCGCTGATCAGATCGACGTAGCCGGTAACGGTATCCCCTTCACGGATCGGCACCTGGCGCAGCACCAGCGGCCGGGCCGAGACAGCCTGCAGGGCGGCCAACGTATCGCGCACCCGGATATCGGCATCGTCGATCTTGTTGAGAAACAGGAGATGCGGGATCTGGCGGTCGTCGAGGAACTTGAGCAGCGGCGCCAGAGTCATCGCCCGCTCGACCGTCGGCTCACAGACAACAATGGCCGCATCGGCGGCCATCAGCGCGCTACGCGCCTCGTGCGCAAACTCGATCGAGCCGGGGCAGTCGAGGAAGGTCCACTTCTCACCCATGAAGGTAGTCGAGGCGACGTTGACCTCAACACTCATCTTGCGCGCCCGCGCCGCCGGCGAGGAATCGCCAGTCAGGTTGCCTTCCTTGGCAGTGCCCTTACGGGGGATGGCCTCGGTGGCAAATAGAATGCTTTCGAGAAGAGTCGTCTTGCCGGCCAGATACGGGCCGACCAAGGCAACGCAACGTGGGGCAGACGGCGTCTTATTCGGCATGACCCTCTCCCTGTACGCCCGAAGGATGTTTTTTTGTTTTTCCTCCTCTAGTGAAGTCCGGGCCGCGTGACTTGGCAAGACGAATCGCTGCCTTAACCTTTCGGAGAGATTTGCCGGGCATCGACCGCGGTGCCTATACTTGCAAGAGAGAACGCACTGGACGCCGGTCAGCGGCGCCCTGGGAGGAATTCATGACCCGTCTGCCGGCGGTCTTGAGCGCCGCGGTGGTGCTGCTGTGTGCATGTCTGGCAGGCAATGCGACCGCCCAGACCTATCCGACACGCCCGGTGAAGGTGGTGGTGCCGTTCGCGCCCGGCGGTAGCAACGACATCTTCGGCCGCGTCATCGCCGCACAGCTCACCGACAAGCTCGGTCAGACCGTCTTTATCGACAACAGACCGGGGGCAGGCGGCACGGTCGGCACCGACGCCGTCGCCAAATCCCCCGCCGACGGCTACACCCTGTTGCTGATTTCCGCGGCTTACTCGATGAACGCCGCGATTGCCAAGCTGCCCTACGACCCGATCAACGCTTTCACGCCGATCGCCATGCTGGGCACCGGCCCTGCGGTGCTTACCGTGCCGTCGAGCCTGCCCGTGCACTCGGTCAAGGAGCTGATCGATCTCGCCAAGAGCAAGCCCGGCCAGCTCAATGTCGGCTCGGCCGGAATCGGCAGCTTCCAGCATCTGACCACCGAGCTGTTCAAGCAGATGACCCAGACCGACATGCAGCTCATCCAGTATCGCGGTGGCGGACCGGCCCTCACCGACCTGGTCGCAGCCCGCGTCGATCTGTCCTTCGGCTCCCTGATCCAGACTCTGCCCTTCATCAAATCCGGCCATCTGCGCGCCCTGGGCGTGGGTGGCAGCAAGCGCAACGCGGCCATTCCCGATATTCCGACCATCGCCGAAGCCGGAGTGCCCGGCTACGAAGCCAACAATTGGTGGGGCATGGTGGCGCCGGCTGGGACGCCTGCGCCGGTGATCGAACGCCTGAACCGCGAGCTCGCAACCATCCTGCGCTCGCGCGAGCTCAACGAGAAATTCGCCACCGAAGGGGCCGAGGTCCTGCAGATGAGCACGGACCAGTTCCGCGACTTCATGAACGCCGAGACGGCCAAGTGGGTCCGCGTCGCCAAAGAGGCGAATATCCGCCTCGACTGATTCTCGCGGAGAACGACCCATCCGCTTGAGATGGGGAGCCAGAGACGTTTCGTCCAGTAGCCCGGCGAATTAAGGCAGAGAATCGCGCCTATTGGATATGCTTGGACACTCGATGTGCAAGCCGGAGACGAATCGTCCAATAAAATCAATGGCCCGATTCCGGCGATCCAAACCGCCTTCTTTTCGACAAAAAGGGCAGACCAAGGGGTTACGGCTAATCGCGATACGAGCGATCCAGCCGGTCGAGGCGGCGCAGCAGGCCGCGCCACTCGAGCGGCCCGTAGCGGCGGCTGGCGCCCGGTGCGTACATGGCGCAGGACTTATCGATCACCGCCTGCGGCATCTGGTTGATCTTCGAGTTGCAGGCCATGGCGGCGATCTGCGCCTGGCAGGCGCGTTCCATACCGTACATGTAGTTGAAGGCCTCGCCGATCGTCGGCCCGAGGGTCAACAGGCCGTGATTACGCAGGATGGCGACGTTCCTGTCGCCGATATCGCGCGCCAGCCGCTCGCGGCCCTTGGGGTCGCGTTCTGGCCCGTTGAAATCGTGGTAGGCGACGCGGCCGTAGAAACGGTGCGCGGTCTGCGACATCGCAGTCAGGCCGCATTCCAGCGAGGCCACGGCGATGCCCGCCGTGGTGTGGGTGTGCATGACGGCGCCGGCATCCGGGCGCGCCTTGTAGAGGCCGCTGTGGATGACGTAGCCGGCCGGGTGCAGGCCGTAATCGGGGTGACCCTGGTAGACGATGGTGCCGTCGAGCGCCACCTTGAGCAGCGACGAGGCGGTGATCTCGTCGAACAGCAGCCCGTTCGGATTGATCAGGAAACGGTCGGGCTCGTCGGGCAGCCGCACGGTGATATGCGTGTAGATGAGGTCGGACATGCCGAACATCTCACACAGCCGGTAGGCAGCGGCGAGATTGACCCGCGCCTCCCACTCGCTCGGGCTCACCTTGTGGCGCAGCGAGGGAAAGCGCAAATCGTCGAACGGCACGGCGTCGTCGGGCATCTCCGGTTCCTCCGGCTATGCCCGACTTATAGCACGCTCAGGGGATCGGCGGTGCCGGGTTGGCTGTCGGCCCAGGCGGGCGGCCGAACCAGCCGGCGATGCGGCGGAACAGGCCGCGCAGGAAGCGGAACAGCTTCGGTGCGAGCCAGGCGACCAGGGCAATGAAGACGACAAGCCCCGCCAGAAAAACCAGCGGATGCTGCAGCGCCAGCCACAGTCCGCCGATGACCGCCGCGTCTTCGCTGAGCGAGGCCGCCCAATTGGAGAAGGGTTCGGGTGACGTGTTGATGGCCAAGCGGGCGCCCGCCTTGGTGAAATGGCTGGTCGCGGCCAGCGAACCGCCGACCAGGCCGGCCGCCAGGCCAAGCGCCGGATGCACGTCGCCTACGGCCTGGGCTGCCAGGATCGCGCCAGCTGGGATGCGGATGAAGGTGTGCAGCGCGTCCCAGGCGCTGTCGACGCCGGGGATCTTGTCGGCGAAGAACTCGACCAGATACATGAGGCCGGCGGCGGCGATGACCACCGGCGAGGCGACGATCTGCAGATCGGCCGGAAGCGCCATCAGCTCCATATGATGCATGACGCCGAGGGTGGCGATTGCCGCGTAGAGGTTAATGCCGCTGGCCCAGCCGACGCCGAGGGTCAGGGCTAGGGCGCTGATCGGATCCATGGGCGGAGCCTCCGGGGCAAGCTTTGACGTGGGATAACGGCCAAGCTACCGCGTTATTCTGCGCCCTTGGGGAAAAGGTTCAAGCAGGAAGGGAGGCGCGTCCCAAGCGAAGGCAGCGCCCGCCCTGGAGCGGGGCGGGCGCCTCATTGCCTTCAGGCCGCCCGGATATTGGCCAGGAACGTACTGACTTCGCTTCGCAGCACGTCGCCCTGTTTGGCGAGATTCTCCGCTGCGCTCAAGACCTCGGATGAAGCCGCGCCGGCTTCGGCAGCGGCCTTGGTGACGTCCGCGATATTGGCCGACACATCGCCCGTACCCCTGGACGCCCGCCGGACGACCGAAGCCCGGATCAAGGCCTAATGATCGTTGCCCGGCCCTTGGTCATTTCGATGCGGAAGGGAAAGAGCGGCCTTGCCGTGATGCGGTGGGAGACGACGATCATCGTTCTCTCCGGGAAATCGCCGGTCACCCGGCGCAGGATCGACAGTTCGCTCTCCTCGTCGAGCGAGTTGAGCGCTTCGTCCAATATCAGACAGGGCTGATGCGCCATCAGGGCGCGGGCGATGGCGATGCGCTGCTGCTCGCCGCCGGAGAACGGCTCACCTTTGTCGCCGATATAGGTGTGCGAGCCCAGCGGCTCGGCCGCCAGCCGCCCGCCGAAACGCACGCGGTCGAGCATCGCCGCGAATTCGTCGTCGCCGGGGCTCTTGTGCAGCACGAGGTTGTCGTAGACCGTGCCGGGAAAGAAGGCCGGATAGGCGCGGGCGTAGTAGAAGAAGCGCTTGCGCTCCGCCAGCGACAGGCTGGCGAGATCGCGGCCGCCGAGCGTCGCCCGACCGCCGCTCGGCTTGTTGATGCCCAACAGCACCAGCAGGATCGTTGTCTTGCCCGAGCCGCTGTCCCCGAACAGCCCCATCTTCTCACCCGGCTTGAGCACGAACGAGGCGCGGTCGAGGATCACGTCGCCGCGATCGCTCTTCACGCTGACCTCGTCGAACACCAGATCGCCATAGCCTGATGGCAGCTCAGGCTCGCTGCGAGGCCCGCGGGCCTCGCGCTTATGCGCCGTGTTGGCGCCGATGCGGTTGAGCGCCGCGCGGGCATCGTTGATCATCGGCCAGGCTTCGCCGATCTGCTGCAGGCAGGGGAAGATCAGCACCGTGTAGTAGGCAAAGACCAGGAACTTGCCTATCGGCGGCTGGTCGGAGCCCGAGGTGACGAAGAGCATCACGAGGCAGATCGCGGCCGAGACGCCGACGGTGAACTCGGTGGAGCTGTAGTAGGCAGCGGCGCGGCGCCACAGGATCATGTTGGTGCCGAACAGGCGGCGGGCGAGAGCCGTGGCCCGCGACATGAACACCGAGCCCAGGCCGGTGAAGCGCGCGTCGAGGTTCTTCTGCTGCAGGGTCGAGAGCAGGCCGAGCATGCGCTCGTCCAGCGCCATCTTCAGCAGGTAGCGGTGCTTGCGCCAATTGGCGTAGAGGAACACGGCCGCGGCGAGGCCGGTGATCTCGACCAGCAGAATCCAGAACAGCCACCATTCGACGAAGAAAACGATCACCAGCATCAAGGTGAGCTGCAACGTCGCCACGCCGGCATGGATCAGCGCCTCGCGCAGCAGACGCTGCACCGACTCGACGTCACCCGAGGCGGCTGCGATCACCGCACCGGGGCCTGCGGCGGCGATCGCCCGGTAGTCGCCGCGCAGCAGGTTCTCGGCGATGCGGCCGCGGATCGAGCGCATGATCCGCTCGGTCAGCGTGGCAGTGCGGATCTCGGTGGTGTAGCGCAGACCCAGGATGGCGACCTCGAGCAGGACCACCAGCCCGACATAGAGCCAGACCCGCGAGCCGGCGGCCGCGCCGCTGCCGACCAGCAGGCGCTCGATCAAGGCGAAGATGCTGTCGGGTGCTGGCGGCTCGATCAGCGCGCGGATCGGCAGCGGGCGGAAGACCACGGCCGCCGCCTGGGCCGTGGCCAGCAGGAAGACGATGAAGATCCCGGCCCGCCAGCGCGCGTCGTGCTCGCGCAGCAGGCGGTCGATGTCGCGCAGGAACATGGGGCTACGCGCCCCGACCGTCACCCCCGCGGAAGCGGGGGTCCAGGGGCCAAGCAGCGCGCACCTGCCCTGGATGCCCGCCTTCGCGGGCATGACGGTCGAGAATATGCGGCCGATGGAACTCCATGACGGCCAATTGCGGCTAAGCGGCGCTGCCGCTGGCGTAGTGCTTGAGCGCAGCGTAGATCGTGCGATGCACCGGCGTCGGCACGCCCGCCTCGGCGCCGAGGCGCGCCACCGCCCCCGACAGCCACTCGACCTCGATGCGGTTGCCGCGCTCGAAATCGTGCAGCATCGAGGATTTCATCTCCGCCGGCAGGCCCTCGGCCCAGCCCAGCGCCTTGCTCTCGTGGTCGGGCGCGAGCTTGACGCCCTTGGCGCGGGCGACGGCGCAGGCCTCGCCGAGCGCATCGACAAAGAGCCGCTTCATGTCGGGGTCGGCGAAGATCGGACCCCTGGCCAGACGGGTCAGCGTGGTGACGCCGCTGAAGGTGGCGAGGAAGACGAACTTGTCCCAGATCGCCTTGTTGATGTCGCCGGAGGCGATCACGTCGATCCCGGCCTTCCTGGCGGCCTCGGCGATGGCGGTAACGCGCGGGCTGATACCGCCCGCCGGCTCGCCCACCGTCAGCTTCGCCATGGTCCCGGTATGGGTAATGACGCCGGGCTCGCCGATGGTCGTGGCGATATGGGCGACGCCGCCCAGCACGTTGCTCTCGCCATAAGCTTTTTTCAGCGCCTCGATAGCGCCCACGCCGTTCTGGACGGACGCGACCAGGGTGCCGGGGCCGATCAGAGGCCGCACTGCCTCGATCGCCTCCTGGGTGCTCCAGAGCTTGACCGCGATCATGACGAAATCGGCGGGTCCGAGCTCGGCCGGGTCGGCCGAGACCTTCTCCGGCCGCACCGTGAGATCGCCGAGCTTGCTGGTGATATGCAGCCCGCCGCGTTTGATCGCCTCGAGATGCGCGCCGCGGGCCACGAAGCGGACATCCTCGCCGGACGCCGCCAGGCGGGCGCCGAAATAGCCGCCGACGCCCCCCGTACCCATGACCACGATCTTCATGCGCGGCTCCGCGATCCGGATCTGCCCCAACTCAGCTCAGCGCCGCGCAGGCGCGCTGGATGCGCGTGCAGGCATCCTTCAGCGCCTCGGTCGAGGTGGCGTAGGAGATGCGGAAATACGGCGACAGGCCGAACGCCGCTCCGTGCACCACGGCAACGCCTTCGCTCTCCAGCAGGTAGCTGGCGAAGTCCTCGTCGGTCTGGATCGACTTGCCCTGCGGCGTCCTGCGGCCGATCGTGCCGGCGCAGGACGGATAGACGTAGAACGCCCCTTCCGGCTTGTGGCAGTGGATGCCCTTCGCCTTGTTGAGCATGTCGACCACCAGATCGCGGCGCTGCTTGAACACGGCGTTGTTCTTCGGGATGAAGTCCTGCGGCCCGTTGAGCGCCTCGACCGACGCGGCCTGGCTGATCGAGCTGGGATTCGAGGTCGAATGCGACTGCACCGCGCCGATCGCCTTGATCAGCTCCACCGGGCCGGCGGCGTAGCCGATACGCCAGCCGGTCATGCAGTAGGCCTTCGACACGCCGTTCATGGTCAGCGTGCGATCGTAGAGCTTGGGCTCGATCTGTGCCGGCGTGGTGAACTCGAAATCGTCGTAGACGAGATGCTCGTACATGTCGTCCGTCAGGATCCAGACATGCGGGTGCTTGAGCAGCACGTCGCAGATCGCCCGCAGCTCCGCCCGGGTATAGGCG
This sequence comes from Alphaproteobacteria bacterium, assembly GCA_016869415.1. Lineage (GTDB taxonomy): Bacteria > Pseudomonadota > Alphaproteobacteria > CACIAM-22H2 > CACIAM-22H2 > VGEI01. The sequence goes on along the minus strand of VGEI01000083.1, from coordinate 704 downwards.
GCGCCCGTCGGGTTCGACGGCGAGTTGAGGATGAGCCAGCGCGTCTTCGGCGTGATCGCCGCTTCGAGATCCTCGGGCCGCAGCTTGAAGCCGTTGTTCTGCGAGCAGGAGACGAAGACCGGCTTTCCCTCGGCCAGTTCGACCATGTCCGGGTAGGAAACCCAGTAGGGTGCCGGAATGATCACCTCGTCGCCGGCGTTCAGCGTTGCCTGCATGGCGTTGTAGATCACCTGCTTGCCGCCGGTACCGACCGTGACCTGGCTGGGCTGGTACTTGAGGCCGTTCTCGCGCTCGAACTTGGCGCAGATCGCCTTCTTCAGCGCTGGCGTGCCGTCGACCGCGGTGTACTTGGTGTCACCGCGCTTGATCGCCTCGATCCCGGCCTGCTTGATGTTCTCGGGCGTGTCGAAATCCGGCTCACCGGCCCCCAGGCCGATGACGTTGCGGCCCGCCGCCTTCAGCTCGGCCGCTTTCGTCGTCACCGCGATGGTCGGTGACGGCTTGATGCGGGCGAGGCGGTTGGCGATGAGCGGCATGACACTCCTCAAGCAGGGCTGGACTACGGCGAAGCGACGCAAACTAGACGGCCCGACCGGTGCGCGCAACCCTGCTCGGCGCGCCGCAGGGCAGCCATGACAGATGGCTTGCTCATAAGACAAGCCTTTGATAATATTACGATTCAAGAACGACAGCGGGGGATCGGA
>VGEI01000082.1 GCA_016869415.1 Alphaproteobacteria bacterium | reverse complement strand
GCGAGCCGGATGCGGCTGGTGGCCCCCGCCAGCTTGGCCAGCAGGATATTCGGGCAGGCATTGACGCCAAGCAGGTTGAAATGATGCTCGCCGATCCAGGCGGAGTTGAGGCCGATCTTTTCGGCACGCAGGGCCTGGTTGTAGATCTCCCGTACGAATTGCTCGGGCGTACGTTTGTTGCTGGGGTAACGGTTGTCGCTGAGGGTGAAGTAACCGAACTTCATGGCGAGCCTCCATATATTTGCATATGCAAGTAATTATCGCGGCAGTATGGGTCCGCCACCGCGTGGGGGTCAAGCTATGGGCCCGCCGGCCGATTCCAGCACCGATTCACAGCCCCGCATCACTTTCGTATAGTTCCGCCCGACGCATCCGAGTCGCGATTCACCGACGCGACACCGTCATGCCTTCTTTACGCTTCCACCTCGGGCTGGCCGGCGGGCTTCTCGCTGCCGCGCTGGCGGCTTGCGCGCCGCGCATCGTGGCGCCGCCGAGCCCGCCACCGCAAACCGTGCGCCAGCCGCAAGGGCTGCAATGCCTGGACGAGCTCGGTCGGCGCGGCGCGGTGTTCGAGATGGTCGCCGAGCGGGTCTCGGCCAATGGTTGCCGGCTGACCAACGGGGTCAGCCTGACCCGCTCCTCGGTGGCGCTCGACAAGGCGGCAACCCTGGGCTGTCCGCTGGCCCTGGCGCTCCACGATTTCGAGACACGCGTGGTGCAGCCGGCGGCACAGAAGCATTTCCGCCGTAATCTGGTGCAGATCAATCATTTCGGCGCCTACGATTGCCGCAACATCCGCGGCACCAGGCGTCTGTCGGAGCACGCCCGAGGCCAGGCGCTCGATATCGGCGGCTTCGAGCTCGACGGAGGTATCCGCATCAGCGTCAAGGAGCACTGGACGAATGCCGGGGCGCGCTCCCGCTTCCTCCAGGAAGTGGCCAAAGGTGCTTGCGAGGTGTTCAGCGTCGTGCTCACGCCGCGCAGCGACAGCGAGCATCACGACCACTTCCATGTCGACATAGGCCCGCGCCCGCATTGCGGGGCGTGAACCTCAGCGACGGGTAGCAGTCGCCTGGCCCTGGCGCCTGGCTTCTATCGCATCCCAGATCTGCGCCGATATGTTGATACCGTCGAAGCGGTCGATCTGCTGGATGCCGGTGGGCGAGGTGACGTTGATTTCGGTGAGGTAGTCGCCAATCACGTCGATGCCGACGAAGATCATGCCGCGCCGGGCGAGTTCCGGCCCGATGGCCACGCAGATCTCCTGCTCGCGTCTGGTGAGCGTCGATTTCACCGCGGTGCCGCCGACATGCAGGTTGGCGCGCGCCTCGCCCCTGGCCGGCACGCGCATGATGCCACCCACCGCCTTGCCGTCGACCAGGATGATGCGCTTGTCGCCCTGGCGCACCTCCGGCAGGTAGCGCTGCACGATCACCGGCTCGCGGCTCATGCTGGTGAACATTTCGAGTAGCGAGCCGAGATTCTCGTCGTCCGGGGTCACGTGGAAGACGCCCGCTCCGCCGTTGCCGAACAGCGGCTTGACGATGATGTCCTTGTGCTCGGCGCGGAAGGCGTCGATCTCCTGCCGGTCGGAGGCGATCAGCGTCGGCGGCATCAACTCGGGAAAATGAGTGACGAACAGTTTTTCCGGCGCATTGCGTACCTCGGCCGGATCGTTGACCACCAGGGTCGCGGGATGGATGTGCTCCAGCACGTGCGTGGCCGTGATGTAGGCCATGTCGAACGGCGGATCCTGACGCATCAGGACGACGTCCATGGCCCTGAGATCGACGGCCTCGACCGGCCCCAGAGTAAAGTGATTGCACTTCTCACGCCGCACGCTCAGGCGCCGCGCCTGGGCACGCACCTTGCCGTGGGCGAAGGTCAGGTCACGCACCAGGTAGTGCCAGAGCGCGTGGCCGCGCTTCTGCGCCTCGAGCGCCAGCGCGAAGGTCGAGTCGACATCGATGTCGATGCGCTCGATCGGATCCATCTGGATCGCAACAGACAAGGACATAGATCGTACCGGACTAGTTGAGCGTGCCGCGCAGCGCGGCGATCTCGGCGGCGATACGGTGCCGTGCGGCGGGCGCTTCCGCAAGACCATGAGCAGTCTCAAGACAGCGAATGGCCGAACGGAGATTCTCCAGGCGCCGGTGCACCAACCCGGCCTCGCGCCACAGCACCGCGTCCCCGGGGGCGATCAGCAGCATGCGCTCGATCACCGGCAGGGCCTTGGCTGGCTCCTCGGCGTTGAGCAGGCGGATCTTGATGTTGTTCTGCAGCCGCAGGAGCGTAGCCCGGTTCGATAGCGGCGCGACGTGCTCGGGCTCCAACGCGGCCTTCTCACCGGCGAAGGATTTAAGCAATGCGCGCAGCTCCGGCGTGCCGATGGTCCGCCCGGCATTGAACGGATCGAGGATAAGGCTCTCGCCCGGTCCGTCGAGCCGGATCAAGAAATGGCCTGGGAAATTCAGGCCGGCCATCGTCCAGCCCTGGGCGCGGCCCGTGTGCAGCCAGAGAATGGCAAGGGCGACCGGCAGGCCGCGGCGGCGGTCGATGACCTGCGAGAGATCGGCGTTGCGCAGATCGTCGTAGGTCTCGCGGTCCCCATCATAACCGTGGCTGTCGACCAGCACGGCGCGCAGGGAGGCGGCCTGCCGCTCCACCCAGTTTGCGTGTCCGGCGGTTTCGGTCGCGACGGCCTCCGCCAGGAGGCGCAGATGCTCTTCGTAGCGGACCGCGCCGGCTTCGGGCCGGTCAAGCACCGCAAACGCCAGCGCGGCGGCGGCGATGTCGATGGCCTCGTCGGCAGTCGTGCCGACGGCGCGCAAGGCGGCCTCGGCCTCGCTTGGTGTCATGGCAAGGCGACCGGTCAGGCCGGGGGCGGATCGCGGAAGCGGCGCGGATCGTCCTTCATCAGGATATGCGTCACCACGCGTTTCACGTTGCCGATGTTGCGGGCGATGCTGAGCACGCGATCGAGTTCGGCCGGACTTTGCGCCACACCCAGCAGGTAGACCGAACCGTTCACCACCTCGACCGAGTAGTTGACCGAGTTGATCTCCTTGGCGAAGAGCAGCCGCCCCTTGAGCTCCGTCGAGATCGCCGTATCGCGCGCGTAGTCGACGACACCCGTACCCTGGGGAAGTACTTCGACCTCGTTGATCACCTCGCGTACACCTTTGGCCTTCCAGGCAAGCTGTATGGCATCGGCGCGCACTTGCGCGTCCTTGACCGCGCCTGAGATGAGTGCCCGACCCTCATAGACCTGCAGATTCAGGTCGATGAACAGCCGGTGATCCTGATTGAGCCAGTAATGGTTGATCTCGGCGCGGATTGCGGTGTCGTTCGCAGCACCCTTGACCCCGCGCTCCTGCATGGCGGTGGTGCCAACGGCAGCGCCGGCGCCGATCGCGGTTTCGACACAGCCCGGCAGCGCCAGACCGGCGAGCAGCAGCAGGCCCGGTCCGCGCAAACGATGAAAGCGATTCCTGCCCATGGACGGACTCCCGACGTGGTTCGGCATGACCCCCCGACGCCGGAGCCTTATCTAGTCTAGGAATCCGAGTCGCGCCAAGCGTCCGGTAAGTGGCGGGGCAGCCGGCCCGGCGCCACCAGGACGGCGTCGAAGCGCAGATCGAGGCTATTCAGATCGGGATGGCGGGCCAGGAAGGCTGCGGCGGCGTTGCGGATACGGCGCCGCTGGTTGGCGCGGATCGCCTCGGCGGCCTCGGCGAGCCTGGCGCGGGCCTTGACCTCGACAAAGACCAGGGTCCGGCCGCGGCGTACCACGAGGTCGATCTCGCCGGCCGGCGAGCGGTAGTTACGTGCGACGACCCGGTAGCCGCTCAACAGCAGCCGCCAGGCGGCCAGCCGTTCGGCCCAGCGGCCCGCCCGCTCGGCTACCTGCCGGGCCGGGGCGGGTGACGGCTTCACGGCTTGCCGCCCCGGTGCTGGTGATCGAGTGCCAGCGCCCGGGCATAGATCTCGCGGCGTTGGCGCCCGGTGGTCGCGGCGACGGCAGTTACGGCATCGCGCAGGGACATGGTCGCGAGTGCGGCGCTCAGCCGGGTGTCGATGTCCTCGGCAGCGGCGGGGGCCGCTTCTGTGGGAGGGCCGATGACCACGACGATCTCACCCCTCGGCGCGTCGGCTTCGGCATAGGCGGCGGCAAGCTCGGCCAGGCTGCCGCGGCGCACCTCCTCGAACAGCTTGGTGAGCTCGCGGCACACGGCGGCCGGACGGGCTCCGAGCGTCTCGTGCATGGCGGCAAGACTGGCGCCCAGGCGCGGGCCGGTCTCGAAGAGGATCAGGGTCGCAGGTACCGCGGCGAGTTCGGCCAGCGCTCGCCGGCGTGCGCCGGCCTTGGCCGGCAGGAAGCCGGCGAACAGAAAGCGGTCGGAGGGCAGACCCGAGAGGGCCAGCGCAGTCAACGCCGCCGAGGGACCGGGCAGGGCGGTCACCGGGATTCCGGCCTGCTGCGCCGCCTGCACCAGCTTGAGGCCCGGATCGGCCACCAGCGGCATGCCGGCATCCGAGATCAGCGCCACGCTCTTGCCTTGTTTGACTGCTTGAATCAGGCGGTCGCGATCCGCCTGGTCGGCGTGATCGTCGTAGCGGACGAGGCGCGGGGTGGCGAGACCCAGGGCGGCGCACAGGCGCCGCGCGCTGCGCGTGTCCTCGGCGGCGAGGATGTCGACCTGGCCGAGAAGAGAGACAGCCCGCCGCGTGATGTCGCCGAGATTGCCGATCGGGGTCGCGACGATGTACAGGCCCGCCGCCAGGCCTGGGGTTTCCCCGGATTTACTTGCCCCGGGGCTGTGGTTAGGTTGGCCGCGAATGGGATCGCGTGTGACGGTCACCGGAGGTTGTCCTTGAAGAGTATCGGAAGTCGCGGCCCGCTGGTGCTGACCATGGTCGTTCTCGGCCTGGCGCTCGGCGCCTGCCAGGACATGTCAGCGCGCGACTATTACATCTTCAAACAGGGTTCGGCCAGCCAGCCCGCCACCCAGGCGCCGCAGCCGGTGGCCCGGCCGGCACCGCAGCCCGAGGCGCCGCTGCCGCTGCCGATACCCATGCCCGAGACAAGAGAGGCGCCGGCGGCCGAGCCGGAGACCAGGCCGGTCGTGGCGCTGCTGCTGCCGCTCTCCGGCCCCAGTGCCGCGGCCGGCAAGGCGCTGCTCGATGCGGCGACGGTCGCCGCCTTCGATGTCGGCGACGATGCCTTCGTGCTGCTGCCGCGCGACACCGGCGGCACGCCCGAGGGCGCCACAGCCGCCGCCAACGACGCCATCGCCGCCGGGGCGCGGCTGATCGTCGGGCCGCTCTTCGGCGTCGAGGTGCCGGCGGTGGCGGCAGTGGCCCGCCCGGCCGAGGTCAACGTCATCGCCCTGTCGAACGACCGCTCGGTCGCCGGTAACGGCGTATACGTGCTGGGCATCACCCCCCAGACCCAGATCGAGCGCATCGTCGGTTTCGCTCGCACGCGCGGCCTGCAACGCTTCTCTGCCCTGCTGCCGGGCAACGCCTTCGGCAGCACGGTCGAGGATGCGCTGCGGCGCACGGCGGCAGCCAGCGCTGCCCAGGTCAGCCAGATCGAGCGCTACGATCCGGCCGCCGGCGACGCCACGGCTGTGGTGCGGCGCTTCGCTGGCTACGAGGCGCGCCGGGCGGCCCTGTTGCAGCAGAAGCGCGACCTGGAAGCGCGCGACGACGAGATCTCGAAGCAGGCCCTGCGCCGGCTCGAGGGCATCGACACGCTGGGCGAAGTCGGCTTCGACTCCGTTCTCCTGCCGGATTTCGGCGACCGGCTGCTGTCGATCGCGCCGCTGCTGCCCTACTACGACGTCGATCCGGCGCGCGTGCGCTTCCTCGGCACCGCCCTGTGGGAAGACGCGCGGCTGACGCGCGAGCCGGCCCTGATCGGCGCCTGGTTTCCCGCACCGCCGCCCGAGGCGCGCAGCGATTTCGCCCGCCGCTTCCAGGAGGTTTACGGGCGCGAGCCGCCGCGCCTGGCGACGCTGGCCTATGACGCGGTGGCGCTGGCGGCGGTGCTGGCGCGAGCGGGCGAGCAGCCTGATTTCTCGCGGGCGGCGATCGGCAATCCCAACGGTTTCGCCGGCTCGGACGGCATCTTCCGTTTCCACACCGATGGCGTGGTGGAGCGCGGCCTGGCAGTGCTCGAGGTGCGACGCGACGGATTCCGCACGATCTCGCCCGCCCCGCAGGATTTCCGCCCGGCGACTCAATAAAAGCCCGCGCGGCAGCCGCTAGGCCGCGAGCTCGGCAATGACACTGTTGAGGACACGCAAGCCCGCCGGCGTGGCGCGCAGGCCTTGCGAGGCTTCGGCCACCAGCCCCGCCGCGACGAGTTTGCGCCGGCGGCTTGCGTCGACGGCCTGTTCCAGCGGCAGGCCGGTCTGGCGTTCGAAGCGCGCCGCCTCGATGCCCTCGGCCAGGCGCAGCCCCATGAGCAGCGCCTCCTGCGCCGCGCTGGCGGCGTCGATCGGCGCTTCCTCCGCCGTGGCGTGACCCTCCCGGCTGGCGCGTGCCATCCAGGTTTCCGGTGCGCGTTCCTGGCGGGTGGCGATCTTGCGCCCGTCGATGGTCAGACGCCCATGCGCGCCGGGACCGACGCCGACATAATCCTCGTAGCGCCAGTAGACAAGGTTGTGCCGGCACTCGTGCCCCGGCCTTGCATGGTTGGAGACTTCGTAGAGCGGCAGGCCGGCGTCCGCGAGGAGCGCATGCGTTGCCTCGAACAGATCGGCGGCGAGATGCGGACCGGGCAGGGCGAGATCGCCGCGTTCATGCGCGGCATGAAAAGCCGTGCCGGGCTCGATGGTGAGCTGGTAGACCGAGAGGTGGCCGCCGGCCAGAGTCAGCGCCGCGCGCAGCTCGCTCTCCCAGGCCGCCTGGGTCTGGCCCGGGCGGGCATAGATCAGGTCGAACGAGTAGCGGTCGAAGACGCGCGACGCCGCTTCAATGGCGGCGCGTGCTTCACCCGCATTGTGGCCGCGGCCGAGAAAGCGCAGCGCCTGATCGTCAAGCGCCTGCACGCCGATCGACAGGCGGTTGATGCCGGCCGTGCGGAAGGCCGCGAAGCGCGTAACCTCGGCCGAATTGGGATTGGCTTCGAGCGTGATCTCGACATCGCCGGCCAGGGTCCAGCGCTGCGCGATGCGCTCGAGGATCGCGGCCGCGCTCGCCGGCTCCATCAGCGAGGGCGTGCCGCCGCCGAAGAACACAGAGGTGACGGTGCGACCGGGTGTACGCGCCGCGAAGTGATCGAGCTCGGCCAGCAGGGCTCCACGCCAGGCCTCTTCGTCATGGCGCTCGCGCACATGGCTGTTGAAGTCGCAGTAGGGGCATTTCGACCGGCAGAACGGCCAATGCACGTAGATGCCGAAACCGTCGCGCGTCATGCGCCGAATTCTAGCGGAAACAGGCGGCGACGAGCTTCTCAAAGGCGCGGGCGCGGTGGCTCATGCCGTGCTTGGTCGGCGGCTCGATCTCGCCGAAGGTGCGCGTCTCGCCCTCGGGCAGGAACATCGGATCGTAGCCGAACCCCTGGTCACCGCGCGGCGGCCAGACCAGCGTGCCGTGCACCTCGCCGCGGAAGGTCTCCCTATGGCCATCGGGCCAGGCGAGCGTCAGGCAGGCGACGAAATGCGCGCCGCGGTCACCCGCTTTCTTCGCTGTCAGCGCATCCTCGACCTTGCGCATGGCGATGGTGAAGTCCTTGCCCGGCCCGGCCCAGCGCGCCGAGTAGATGCCGGGGTCGCCGTCAAGCGCATGCACCACGAGGCCGGAATCGTCGGCCAGCGCCGGCAGTCTCGCCGCCGTGGCGGCAGCAAGCGCCTTGAGCTCGGCATTGGCCTCGAAGGTGGTGCCCGTCTCCTCCGGTTCGGGAAGGCCGAGCGCGCCGGCCGAGACCACCTCCACCCCGAACGGCGCCATCAGCTCGCCGATCTCCCGCACCTTGCCGGGATTGTGGCTGGCGATGACCAGCTTCTTGTCGGTGAAGCGCCGCGCCACCGCCGTCAACCGATCGCCTTTCTCTGCAAGGCGACAAGCTCGCCGATGCCCTTTCGCGCGAGCCCCAGGAGCTGCATGAGCTCCGCCTCGCTGAAGGGGATCTTCTCGGCCGTGCCCTGCACCTCGATGATGCGGCCCGCTCCGGTGAGCACGAAATTGGCGTCGGCATCGGCGGCCGAGTCCTCGAGGTAGTCGAGATCGAGCACCGGTGTCGCCCGGTAGATGCCGCAGCTGATGGCGGCGACGTGGTCGGCCAGCGGCAGCCGCGTCAGCTTGCCTTGGGCGACGAGCGTCTGCAGCGCCAGGTGCAGCGCCACGTAGCTGCCGGTGATGGCGGCGGTGCGCGTGCCGCCATCGGCCTGGATGACGTCGCAGTCGATGCGCACCTGGCGCTCGCCCAGCGCCTTGAGGTCGGTGACGGCGCGCAAAGAACGTCCGATCAGGCGCTGGATCTCCTGGGTGCGCCCGCTCTGCCGCCCCTTGGCCGCCTCGCGCTCGGTGCGGGTGTGGGTGGAGCGCGGCAGCATGCCGTACTCGGCGGTGACCCAGCCCGATCCCGTGTTGCGCAGGAAGGGCGGCACCTTCTCCTCGACTGTCGCCGCGCACAGGACATGGGTGTCGCCGAAACGGGCAAGACAGGAGCCTTCGGCGTATTTCGCCGCCCCGGTTTCGAGGGACACGGCGCGAAGCGCGTCGGGGGAACGGCCGGAAGGACGCATAAGGAAACCTTGAAAAGTGGAGCGGGCGGGACCCTACAAGCCGCGCCCGGTGGCGTCCAGAAGGAACGGCTGCCGGCGCGCCCCGCATTGACGGTCCCCCAACGCCTCCCTAGATTTTGTCCATGAACATGGCCAAGTCATCGCGGCCCGATTCGCTTGGCCTGTCCGGCAGCTCGCCGGCCCTGGCCGAGCTCAATGAGCGCAGCCGCGAGGTTTTCCGCCACATCGTCGAGACCTATGTCGAGACCGGTGAGCCGGTGGGCTCGCGCACTCTGTCGCGCAAGCTCGGCCAGCACCTCTCGCCGGCCACTATCCGCAACGTCATGGCCGATCTGCAGGACGCCGGCCTGCTCTACGCCCCGCATACCTCGGCAGGGCGCCTGCCGACCGACCTCGGTCTGCGCATGTTCGTTAACGGCTTCCTCGAGGTCGGCCGCCTGTCTACCGAGGAGCAGCAGCGCATCGACGTGCAGTGCTCGGCCTCGGGCAAGAGCTTCGGACAGGTGCTGGAGCAGGCGACCCAGATCCTCGCCGGTCTGTCGCATTGCGCCGGGCTGGTGCTGGCGCCCAAGACCGAGGGGGCGCTCAAGCATGTCGAATTCGTCAACCTGAGCCCTGGCCGGGCGCTGGTCGTCATGGTGACCGAGAACGGGCTGGTCGAGAATCGCGTCGTCGAGATTCCGACCGGCCTGACGACGTCGGAGCTGGTCCGCGCCTCGAACTATCTCAACGCGCGGCTGCGCGGCCGTACCCTGGGTGAAGCCCGGGCCGATGTCCTGACCGAGCTCGAGGTGAACCGGGCCGAGCTGGACGCGCTGACCCAGAAAGTCGTCGAGGCCGGCCTTGCCAGCTGGGCGGGCGGAGGCCAGGGCGATGACCGCTATCTCATCATCCGCGGACAGTCGAAACTGCTGGGCGATGTCAACGGCCTCGAGGATCTCGAGCGTATTCGCCTGCTCTTCGAGACGCTGGAAGCCAAGGAAACGATGGTCAAGCTGCTCGACGCGACCCAGGGCGGCGACGGGGTGCAGATCTTCATCGGCGCCGAGAACGAGCTCTTCGGCCTGGGCGGCTGCTCGATGATCATCTCGCCCTACGCCAACGCCAAACAGCAGATTGTCGGCGCGATCGGCGTCATCGGCCCGACGCGCCTCAACTACGCGCGGATCATCCCGATGGTCGATTACACGGCGAAGGTCATTACCCGCCTGATCGCCTGATTTTCCGCGGGCGCCTCTGGCGCCGCTCACCCACGACGCCCCATATTACGGTGCAAGGAACCGCCATGAGCTCAGACACGCCTGATCCCGGAACCCCGGCCAACGACAGCGCTCCCGCAGGCGCTGAGACCGGCGGCCAGACTGCCGATGCCCGCATCGCGGAACTCGAGGCCGAGGTGGTGCGTCTCAAGGATCAGGCGCTACGCGCCCTGGCCGAGGCCGAGAACACGCGCCGCCGTGCGCAGCGGGAAATCGAGGACAACAACAAATACGCCGTGGCCAATTTCGCCCGCGACGTCCTGCCGCTGGCGGACAATCTGCGGCGCGCGCTCGACACCCTGACGCCGGAGGAGCGCGCCGCCAACGAGAAGCTGGAGAAGTTCGCCCAGGGCATCGAGCTCGTCGAGCGCGAGTTTCTGGCGACGCTCGATCGTCATCACGTCAAGCGCGTCGACCCTCTCGGCCAGGCCTTCGATCACAACCTGCACCAGGCTGTGATGCAGCTTGAAGCAGCGGACAAGCCGCCTGGCACGGTGGTGCAGGTGCTGCAACCCGGCTACACGATCCATGGCCGCCTGCTGCGCCCGGCGATGGTGGTGGTGGCGAAGGGCGGTCAGGCCGGGTCTTCCGGCGGCGGTATCGATACGACGGCCTGAATCACGATCGCGAAAGCAAAACCCCGGCACAGAGGCCGGGGTCTTGGTCGGCTCGCAGAAAGAGATCGTAGTCAGGCCACGCCCAGATCCTTGGCAGGCGGCGGTGCTGCAGCGGGTGCGTAGGCATTGGCCGCTCCGGCTGCGGCGGGGCGGGGTGCGCCACCGTCTGCGGGAGGCCCGAAGACTCGGGCTACCGACTGGCGGAGAATCGGATCGACGAGATCGACGAACACCTTGTTCGTGCCGTCGATGGTGCCGACCTCGCGCTCCAGCGTGCCGATGTCGAGCTGCACGGCGGCCTCCTCGGCCCGCTTCTTGGCCTCAGCGGCTTCCTTGGCGGCTTTCTCGGCACGAGCCTTTTCGGCTTTCGCGCGCCGCTCTTCGGTGGCGCTGGCGAAATTGGCGCGCGCTTCAGCCAATTGCTGATCCGCCGTCGCGTCGGGGGACGCGAGCTGTGGCTTGGCTTTGGGGTGGGGAGCGGACGCGGCCGGTGGGCCATGATCCTTTCCCGATGGGGCCGAAGGCGCTGTCGCGCCTAGCGGCGAGATTTGAATCGCATTCATTTCAAAACCCGTATTCTACGGATAGGCGCATAGAGCCTTCTACCCTGCGCAATAATAGGGAAGAACTATCAAAGCAAAAAGTCAAGCGCCAAACGGGCTTCTTGGTTCGAATCCTGGACGAATTGTTCTAGCACTCTGAATCGTACCGGGTTTTTCGTTATAGTTATTTAGCCGAGCTTATTCACGATGATTTTAGCTATTCTCAAGAAAACCAAGTGGGCGCTCACATGGCTGATATCGCAAGCCTTTGAAACCGTGGCAGCCT
>VGEI01000081.1 GCA_016869415.1 Alphaproteobacteria bacterium | reverse complement strand
TCCAGCAATGGCACGATGCTCAAATCATGAGCAGACCCTCCGCCGGGCTGGCCCAGGCCTTCTCCAATGTCGGCCACAGCTTCTCCCACATCCTGACGATCCTCTATCCGACGGTGGTGCTGGCACTCGAACCGGCCTGGGGTATGACTTTTGGCGAGTTGATCGGCCTGATGATCGCCGGTCAGATTCTGTTCGGGGTCATGGCGCTACCCGCCGGCTGGCTGGGCGATCGCTGGTCGATGCTGGCCATGATGGTGCTGTTCTTTATCGGCACCGGCGTTGCGGCGGTGCTGACCGGCTTGGCGCGCAACGGGCTGGAGATGGCGCTGGGCCTGGCCGCGATCGGCATCTTCGCCTCGATCTATCATCCCGTCGGTATGGCCTGGCTGGTGCGCGAAGCGACCAACCGCGGCCGCGCGTTGGGCATCAACGGTATCTTCGGCGCGGCTGGTCTGGCGGCAGGTCCGGTGATCGCCGGTTTCCTCATCGACAAGGTCGCTTGGCAGGCTGCTTTCATTGTTCCCGGCACCGTGGCCGTGGCTCTCGGTCTGGCTCTTGCCGTTTGCTGGGCGCTAGGCTGGGTTCGAGAATCTAAGGCCGACAGGAAGCCGCAGCCACAGCCGGCCCGCGGCGATGCCGTGCGCGCCTTCATCATCCTGTCGCTGACCATGCTGCTGACCGGTTTCGTCGGCAGTGCCTACATGGTCATGCTGCCCAAGGTTTTCGCCGAAGGCATGGCCGACGTGATCCGCGGCGGCGCACTAGGTGCCGGTGCCATGGTGACCATCGTCTACGGCTTCGCCTCGCTGGCGCAGTATGTCGGCGGCCGGCTGTGCGACCGGCACGCCATGAAATACGTCTACCTCGCCGGTTTTGGCGTGCAGGCGCCGCTGCTCTTCTTTGCCATCGGCGTCGAGGGCTGGTTCCTGCTGCCGCTGACTATCGTCATCGTCTTCGCCCAGGTCGTGGCCAACCCGGCGGAGAACGGCATGCTCGCCTACTTCACGCCAGGCCGTTGGCGCGCCACAGCCTACGGCGCGAAATTCGTGCTGGCACTCGGGGCAGCGGCCAGCGCCATCCCGATCATTGGCTGGATCCGCGACACCACCGGCAGCTTCGCCATGGTTTATGTCGTGCTCGGCTTCATGTCAGCCGTGGTTGTTCTGGCTTCGCTCTGGCTGCCGAACGATCGCCTCCAGAAGGAGCCGGCACCGGCGGGGGCCGTGCAGCCGGCGGAGTGATCAGGCCGAAGCCGCGCGCAGCGCGCGATCCAGGTCGAAGATCAGGTCGTCGACGCTCTCGATACCGACCGACAGGCGCACGACGTCGGGGCCCGCCCCGGCCTTGATCTGCTGCTCCTCGGTCAGCTGACGGTGCGTCGTCGACGCCGGATGGATGATCAGGGAGCGCGTGTCACCGATGTTGGCGAGGTGAGAGAACAGCTCCACGGTCTCCACCACTTTCACGCCGGCGGCATAGCCGCCCTTTACGCCGAAGGTGAACACCGAGCCAGCACCGCGCGGCAGGTACTTCTTTACTAGCGGCTGGTAGGGGCTGGACTTGAGGCCGGGATAGGAGACCCACGCCACGGCCGGGTGCTTCTCCAGGAATTCGGCGATGGCCTGCGCGTTCTCCACGTGGCGTGCCATGCGCACGTGCAGCGTTTCGATGCCGGTGATCGTCAGGAAGGCGTTCATCGGCGCCATAGTCGGCCCGAGGTCGCGCAGGCCGACGGCGCGGGTCTTCATGGTGTAACCGAAATCGCCGAAGGTCTCGTTGAAGGTGAGGCCGTGATAGGCCGGATCGGGCTGTGTCATGGAGGGGAACTTGCCGCTCTTGCCCCAGTCGAAGCGACCGGACTCGACGATCGCTCCGCCCATGGCGTGGCCGTGGCCGGCGAAGAACTTGGTCGTCGAGTGGGTGACGATGTCGGCGCCCCAATCGAACGGGCGGAACAGGTAGGGAGTGCACATCGTGTTGTCGACGATCAGCGGGATGCGCGCCTTGCGCGCGATTTCCGCGATACGCTCCATGTCGACGACGACGCTACTCGGGTTGGCCAGGTTCTCGACGAAGATCGCCTTGCATTTGGGCGTCAGCGCTGCCTCGAATTCCTCGGGCTTGCGCGGGTCGACGAAGTTCGCTTTCCAGCCGAATTTCTTGAAGCTGTGAGTGAACTGGGTGATCGAGCCGCCGTAGAGGTTGCGGCTGGCGATGAACTCATCGCCGGGGCCGTCCATCAGGGAAAAGAACGCGAGAAGCTGCGCCGCATGGCCCGAGGACACGCAGACACAGCCGCGCCCGCCTTCCAGGTTGGCGATGCGCTCCTCGAGCGCGGCCACGGTTGGATTGCCGATACGGGTGTAGATGTAGCCGAAGGTCTGCAGGTTGAAGAGCGATGCGGCGTGGTCGACGTCATCGAAGACATAGGCGTTGGTCTGGAAGATCGGCGTGTTGCGCGCCCCGGTCACGGGTTCGGGCGTGGCGCCGGCATGGACGGCGCGGGTCTCAAAACCGAAGGAACGTGGCTTGTCGTCGGACATCAAGGGCTCCGTGGGGAAGGGCGACGGTCTCCTGGGACAGGGGCTTATTAACACAGGAAAAGCCCATACGGGCAGGATGGTTACCACCTGGAACCCTGTCCTCTGGTACGGCTGTCATGCGTCCGACGGTTGCGGCATGATGCATCCATGCCCGATGACGGTTTCAGGACTCCCCCGCCTATCCCGGCTTCCGGCGTTCCGACCGGCAGCGGCCTTCTGGTGCGCGTTACCGGACCGCACCGCATCAGCCGGCAGCTTGTCACCTTCGGCGCGGTGCTGATCGTCGGCTCGCTGATCGCGGCCGCCATCCTGATCTGGCAGGCGCGGGGGACGGCGGTGCGCCACGCTGAGCGTGACTTGCAGCGCTTCGCCATGGTGCTGGGTGAGCAAACCCTGGCGGTGCTTCAGGGCATGGATTTCACCTTGCGAGGCTTAGCCGACGATCCACGCGCAACCGACGAGGAGCGCCGCGCCCTGCACAAGGAGATGCGTAGCTTGGCTGCGGCCATGCCGCATGTACAAAACCTATTCATCATCGGCGCAGATGGGCGCCCGATTGCCAGCGCGCGCAGCCACCCGCCGCCGCAGATCTCAGTCGACGACCGGTCCTACTATAAAGATCATCGGGCAGGGGCCGAAGGACTATTGTTCACCAGCGCGTTCCGCAGCCGCGTTGACGGTCGCTGGTCGATCATCGTCAACCGGCGGCTCGAAACGCCGGATGGTGGCTTCGATGGTTCGATCGGCGCCGATATCAACCCGGCCTATCTGGCACGCTTCTACGCCGCCTTCGAGCTAGGGCCGAATTCCGGCATCGCGCTGATCGACCGCCAGGGGACGCTGCTGGCGCGGCATCCCTGGCTGGAAAGCGCGCTTGGGCGGACGATCCCAGGCAGCGAGCCAATCCTCGCTCGCTTTGCCAAGACACCGGTAGGCACCTTCTGGGCGATGAGTCCCTTTGACGGAACGAGACGGCTGCATGCTTATGCGGCGCTCGAAGCCTATCCGCTGGCCGTTGTCACCTATCTCGACGAGGAGGCCGTGTTCGGTAGTTGGCGGCAGGAAGCGTTAATCGGCGGCGACGCGCTGCTGGTCGCCAATCTTGTCATCGCCACGCTGATCGGCGTGCTCGTTGGGCAGATGCGCCGCCGCGAGGCTAGCGAAGCGCGGTTCCGGGATTTCGCGGGCGCTGCCTCCGACTGGTATTGGGAGACTGACAACAACCTGCGCTTTACCTTCGTTTCGCGGGTCGGCCGGGGTGGCACGGACGTGGCGGTGCACGACGCGGTCGGCAGATGCTTTCGTGAGTTTGTGCTCACACTACCTGGCGACGGCAATTGGCATCGGTTTGAGGAGCAGCTACGCGGCCGGCAGGCATTCCGCGACTTTCTCTGCCTGATGCGCACCCCGACAGGCCGGGTGCGGCACCTCAATATCAGCGGCCAGCCGCGCTTCGACACGGACGGACGATGCCTTGGTTACCGCGGCGTAGCGCGCGATATCACTGCCGAGGTCGAGGCGCGCAGCGCATCGGCGGAAGCCAACATGCGTTTCCTGCATGCCATCGAGAACAGCAACGACGGCATCGCCTTCTGGGATGCCGAGGACCGTTTCGTGCTGTGCAACGAGCGCTATCGCGAGAAGGCCGGCCGCTCGGCGCGGGCGCTAACCCCCGGGATCACCTTCGAGCGGTTCTACTGGGAGGCGATCCGGCTGGGCGATATCCCGACGGAGCCCGGCAAAGCGGCGGAGCGGCTCATCGAGCGAATGGAACGGCACCGGGCGGCCACCGGTGAGCCGCACGAGGTTGAGTATGACGGCGAATGGCGTCTCATCAGGGATCAGCGGACCCCGAACGGCGGCACTCTGACGGTGTTTACTGACATCACGCCGCTCAAGATGAAGGACGAGCAGCTTCGCGTTGCCCAGGACGCCGTCCGCCGCGAGCAGCAACGCTTCATGGTGGCCATCGATCACAGCGACGATGGCTTCGCGCTCTGGGATCGGGAGGACCGTTTGGTAGTGTGCAATGAGCGCTACCGTGAGCGGGCGGGCCCGGCGCGCGAAGTGCTGGTGCCGGGCGTGCCGTTCGAGAAGTTCTTCCGCAAGGCCATTCAACTCGGCGTGTTCAAAATAGACGAGAGCGGCGAGGCCGAGCTGCTGGTGGAGCGGCGCCTTGCCATGCACCGGCGCGCCACCGGCGAGCCGGTCGAGCTGATCCGCGACGGGCATCGTGCGATCGAGCGCGACCAGCGCACGCCCGATGGCGGCTGCCTGACGATTGCGACGGACGTATTGCTGACGTCGGCGCCCGAAGTGGCGCCCCGCTAGCGGCCGACGCGAATCCTCTTGGCTGTGATGATGCCCGAGTTGATACCTCCCCAGGACAGCTCGCCGTGCAGGCGGCCATACTCGATCTTGGGGCAGCGATTCATCACCACGGTCAGGCCGGCCGCCTCGGCACGCGCTGCCGCGGCGTCATTGCGCACCCCGAGCTGCATCCATAGCACTTTTGCGCCGATGGCGATCGCCTCGTCAGCGATCGGTCCGGCGGCTTCGGAGTTGCGGAAGATGTCGACCATATCGACCTTGTCCGGGATCTCCTTAAGGCTGGCGTAAACCTTCTCGCCGAGGATCGTCTGCCCGGCCGCGGCGGGGTTGACCGGGATCACCCGGTAGCGCTTGTGCTGGAGATACTTCATGGCGAAGTAGCTCGGCCGGTTCCAGTTCGGGCTCGCGCCGACCATGGCGATGACTCTGACCCGCGCCAGGATGTCTCGCAGGTAGCGGTCGCTGTAAACGTCGTGATCGACGGGCACGGTGCGCGGGGCAGGGGTGTTCATTTCTTGCGTTCCGGTGCGCCGATGGCGTGAGCGAAGTCGACTCCGTCGAGCTGCGCACCTTCGAGGCGGGCTCCCGTGAGGTCGGCGCCACGCAAGGAGGCGCCCCGCAGATTGGCCCCGCGCAGGTCGGCACCGCGCAGCTCTGCCTGGATCAGCTTGGTCGGCAGCGAGATGCCATCGCGCACCAGGATGGCGCTGAAGTCGCAATCGCGGAGGTCCGCGTGCGACAGAAGCGCCTCAGTCAGGTTGGCGCCGCGCAGATCGGCGGCGGCAAGGCGGCAGGCACGGAAGTCGGCGCCCTCGAGATGGGCGGCCTGGAGACGGACGTTCTGCAGGTCGAGACCGTAGAAGATCGTTCCCTGCGCCTTCAGCGTGGCGAGCGAGAAACGCGTCAGCTCGGTGGCCTTGCGCAGGTCGAAACCGGAGAGATCGAGAATACGTCCTTCGTTGCCCCCGGATCGCACGAAGCGATCGTGGTCGGCCAGCAGTTGCTCCAGCGGCCGAGGAAGATCCTCCATCGGTTTGCCGACCGGATTGTCGGTTAGAACGCCCGTCATGTCGGCGTCCGTCATATCCGAATGGGTGAGGGTGGCGCCGATCAGCACGGCGTAGCGGAGATTGGCGCCACGCAGATTGGCGCCCGACAGGTCGGCATGCGACAGGTTGGCGCCCTTGAGAACCGCCCGCTTGAGATTGGCGCGCGGTAGCTTGCAGCCGTGCATGTTAGCGTCGGTGAAATCGGCGCGGTCGGCCACCGTGGCGGCCAGGCGCGCCAGCGACAAGTTGGCACTCGTCAGATTCGCGCCCTTGAGCTCGGCTGCACCGACCTCGTCGAAGACGACCTCCTTGAAACCTTTCTCGCGGTCACCATGCGCCAGCCTGCCCTCGCGCAGATCCGCGGCCGAAAGGTTGGCATTGGCAAGGTTGGTACGGCGGAATAGGGCACCACGCAGATCGGCGTCGCGCAGGCTGGTGCCTTGCATATTTGCGTCGCTCAAGTCGCAGCCGAAGAGAATCGAGCCATCGAGGTTCGTGTTGGCGAGGTTGGCGTGCTGCAGCGCCGAGCCGGTGAATACCGCTCCCTGGAGATTGAGACCGCCGAGATTGAGCAGGGAGAGATCGCGGTTGGTGAAATTTATCCGCTGCCCGCCGCGGCGCCAGAGAATGAAATCGTCGTGCAGCTGCGCCGCTCGATCGAAGTCGTCCTGGGTGACGCGCGCCCGCGCCACCTGCCGCGTGGAGCGGGGTGAGGGCGTCAGCAGCACTTTGCGGTCGGTCGGCATCGACGCTCGATCTCCGGGCCCGATTCGACGTGAATCGAACTAGGGTAGCCCACTTAAAATTTTAACAAAAATATTGTTTAACAATGGTTAGCATATGGCCGCTGACCGAGCCTTCGACAAGAAGGCTTTAGCAGCCAATCGCGGCGACAAATGGGCGCTGTGCGAACGATTCGGGGGCCCCTAACGGCCTTCCCACTTTGGTGTGGGTTTCTTGGCCAGGAAGGCGTCGATGCCGGCTCCGGCGTCGCGGGCCTGCAGGTTGATGGTCATGACGTCGCTCGTATAGGCGTAGGCCTCCTCAAGCCCAAGCTCCGCCTGGCGGTAGAAGGCTTCCTTCCCGATCTTCAGCGTATAAGGCGACTTGCTGACGATCTTAGCGGCCAGCGTGGCAACCGCCGTGTCCAGCTCATTATCGGGCACGACCTTGTTGACCAACCCGTACGCGAAGGCCGTACGAGCGTCGATCAGGTCCCCGGTAAGGAGCATTTCCATGGCGGGCTTGCGACCGATAACGCGGGTCAGTGCCACCATCGGCGTTGAGCAAAACAGGCCGATATTCGCGCCATTGACGGCGAATCGTGCACTTTCGGCCGCAACCGCCAAGTCGCAGCTTGCGACCAGCTGGCAGCCGGCGGCCGCGGCTGTGGCGTGCACCCGCGCGATGACCGGCTTGGGTAGGCGCACGATGCTCAGCATCAGCCGCGAACATTGTGCGAATAACGCCTCGTTGGCTTGGCGTCCCGGATTGGCACGCATCTCCTTCAGATCGTGCCCGCCGCAAAAACCTGGCCCGGCTCCGGCAATCACCACGACCTTTATCGCCGGGTTGGTCGCGACGGCATCTAACTCGGCCTGCAGGGCGCTCATCAACGCGACGGACAGCACATTGCGCTGCGCCGGGCGGTTCAGTGTGAGTGTGGCGATGCCGTTCTGGTCGTCGCGCAGCAGGATCGGCTCGGCGGCTCTTGGAATAGCGGTCAATCGACTCTCCCGGGTCGGTACGTCTTCAATGTGCGACCCACGCACGCCCGGCGCAAGGCCCTCGGGCTAGATGTCCTTGTAGTCGCCGTGGCGGCCTTTGCCTTTGGTGAAGCGCGTGGCGCCGGCGACGCCCTCGTTCTTCAGGCAGGATTGACCGAACCAGTATTCCTCACGCATCGCTTCGCGTGTCGGCTTGCCCCAGGCGCGGTGGGCGGAGTTGCGGTCGGCCAGCATGCATTCTCGCGGGAAACGGGCGATCTCCTGGGCGAGAGCCTCGGCGGCCTGGCGCGACTTGCCCCGGGGCACGACCCGGTCGCACATGCCGATGGCCAGAGCCTCCTTCGCCGGGACCTTGCGGCCGGTCATGATGATGTCGAGCGCTCTGCCCATGCCGACCAGGCGCGGCAGGCGCACCGTGCCACCGTCGATCAGAGGCACGCCCCAGCGCCGACAATAAACGCCGAAATAGGCGTCCTCCTCCATCACCCGCAGGTCGCACCAGATGGCCAGTTCCATGCCGCCGGCCACGGCGGGGCCGGCGACCGCAGCGATCACCGGCTTGGAGAGCTGGAGGCGCGACGGGCCGAGCGGGCCGGGCGGCAGGTTACCGTTGCCGTCCTCGTTGAAGCGCATGTCCTCCGTCCACTGTCGGCCGTCGGTGCTGGAGAGTGCCTTGAGGTCGCCTCCGGAACAGAAGGCGCCGCCATTGCCCCAGAACACAGCGACCGTTGCATCAGGATCGGCCTCGAAACCGAGGAATGCCCTGACTAGGGCCATGCCGGTCGGCTGGTCGACGCAGTTCCGGACCTCCGGCCGGTTGATGATGATCGTCGTAACCGGTCCATCTCTTTCGACAAGGACGAGCGGCTTTTTGGCTTTCGCGGTGCGGGCCATGGCGATTTCCCCTGTTCAGTGTCGTCATAAGGTGGCGGAGCGGCCGGAGCGGCGGCAAGAGAGGGTTTCTTGACTGTCGCGTTAGGCGGTTTGAGCCGATCGGGCGTCGTGCAAACGGGCGACCAAGCCGTCGACATAATGCTCGATCAGCGCATCGGGCTCGCTGTCCAGAATTTTGAGGCGGCCGGTGCCCGCCAGAACCAGAGTGCCGAACAGGTAGCAGATGGCTGCCACGGTTTCGCGATGGGCGGCGAGGGGAGTGAGGCGTCCTACCCGCGCGATGGCGCCGGCGACCTTCTGTAGGGCCACGATGAGCCGCGAGTTGAGCTGGCGGTCAAGCTCGGGCCCCAACCCGCGAGGGCGTAGGCCCTGGAAGACGTAGAGGCCGAGATCGAGATCCTGGGGGCGGGCGCGGTAGAACCGGTAGACAGCGCGTATGGCGGCGCGCAGGCGGGCCTCGTCGCTGCCGCCACCGGCTGCCTCAGTCGCGATCGTGTCACGCAGATCGTGCAACGAGTGGGCAAGGATCGCGGCGTAGATCGCTTCCTTGGTCGGATAGTAGGAGTAGACCGCTCCAGCCGTATATCCCGCCTCCTGAGCGATGGCACGGATCGTGGCGCCTTCCAGCCCGTGCGCAGCGAAAACCTGCTTGGCGGCCGAAAGAAGGGCTTCCTGCCTGAATTTTCGGTTGGTTTCCCGCCGGTTGGCGGTCATGGTGCCGTCCATCTCAAATATTTAATGCTGTTCAATTTTTATAGCAATGTTTAATATCCAACTCATGGCCAAATTGACGCCCCGTGAATTCACCCGGATTACCCATCAAACCACTCCAATTGCTGCGCTTTTCGGCTTTAGGGCCGAACGCCTTGGCGGTGGGACATGCACCGTGCGAGTGCCCTTTCGGGCAGAATTCACCCGTGATGGCGGTACCGTGGCCGGCCCAATTCTTATGGCGGTGGCCGACTACGCCCTCTACGGCGCGGTCATGAGCGTGGTTTCCAATGGCGACAAGGCAGTCACCGCTTCGCTCAATACAATGTTCCTGCGCCGTCCGACGCCGCGGGACGTCATCTGCGAGGCCCGGCTCCTGCGCTGCGGCAAACGCCTAGCGTACGGCGAGGTCTTGCTCTACTCGGAGGGCGATGCCGAGCCGGTGGCCCATGTAACCGCCACCTACTCGATCCCCGCGCAAGCGAAACAACCGAAGCTCCCCAAGTCCTTGAACGCACGAAAATAAGCCGTTCTTACTTTAATACCGCAAAGTGAAAACGCTGATTTAGCAGCGCTTTTTCCGATTGACTCGCAAGGCCTAAATAACGATAGTCCGCGGCCTTCGGCCGGCCCTTCGCCGGTCGTCTTTTTTAGGACGTTTCATGGCCACCGCCCAAGCAACCATTTCGCTGACGCCGTCCCAGGCGGCCAAGGTGAAAAAGTGGATCCTGATCGACGCTGATGGCGTCGTGCTCGGCCGTTTGGCCGCCTTCGTCGCGCTGCGCCTCAAGGGCAAGCACCGCACGAATTTCACGCCGCATGTCGATTGCGGCGACAATGTCGTCGTCGTCAACGCCGAGAAGGTGCGGCTCACCGGCCGCAAGATGACCGACGGCGTGTTCTACTGGCACACCGGCTATGCTGGTGGCATCAAGGAGCGCTCTCCCAAGGAGACGCTGGGCCGCAAGAATCCCGGCGCGCTGATCGTGCGCGCCGTCGAGCGGATGATGAAGAAGGACAGCCCGCTCGCCCGCAAGCAGATGAAGAACCTGAAAGTCTACGCCGGCACCGCGCATCCCCACGAGGCGCAGAACCCGCAGAGCGTTGACCTGTCGAAGCTCAATCCGAAGAACAAGAGGAGCGCCTGAGCATGGCTGAGAGGCCCACACGGAGCGGCGGCGATCGCGGCGAGCGGCGGCCGGCGGCAGCCCCGATCCGCAGCATGGCGGAGCTCAATCAGGTTTCGGCGCAGCAGACCATCGCCGCGACGGCCCCGGCCGACCTGCCGGAGCCCAAGAAGGACGCGCAGGGGCGCGCCTATGCTACCGGGGCCCGCAAGAACGCTGTGGCCCGCGTCTGGATCAAGCTCGGCAAGGGCAAGTTCACGGTCAACGGCCGCGACGGCAATGTCTATTTTGCCCGGCCGGTGCTGCGCATGCTGATCCGCCAGCCTTTCCTTGTTGCCAACCGTAGCGAGCAGTTCGACGTCTTCGCCACAGTGACCGGCGGCGGATTGTCGGGCCAGGCCGGCGCGGTGCGTCACGGTATCTCTAAGGCACTGACTTTCTTCGAGCCGGCGCTGCGCCCGAACCTCAAGAAGGTCGGCTTCCTGACGCGCGACAGCCGCGTGGTCGAGCGTAAGAAGTATGGCCGCGCCAAGGCGCGCCGCAGCTTCCAGTTCTCGAAGCGCTGAGCATCGTCTCAGCCCCTCGAGAGGGGCACCAAGCCGAAGGGCGCCCCTCCGCAGGGGCGCCCTTTTTGTTTTGCCGTTGGACCACGTCATGCCCGCCGCCGCCACCTTCACCGTCAAGCCGTTCAGCGCCGTGTATCGCCGCGCGGTGGCTAATCTCGTACTGGATATTCAGCGGCGGGAATTCGGCATTCCCGTCACGCTCGAAGCCCAGCCGGATCTCGTCGAAGTCGCAGGCTTCTTCCGCAAGGGTGCAGGTGACTTCTGGGTGGCACTTGCCGGGCGGACACCGGTAGGCACGATCGGGCTGCTGGATATCGGCGAGGGGCGGGGGTGCTTGCGCAAGATGTTCGTACACGCTACCTGGCGCGGTCGCGAGAAGGGGGTGGCGCAGGAGCTGCTCGACACACTGCTCCGGCACGCGGCGAACCATGGCATCGGCGAGATCCTGCTAGGCACGATCGATAAGTTCGTCGCGGCGCAGCGCTTCTATCGGCGTAATGGATTCGTTGAGATTCCGGAGAGCGAGC
>VGEI01000080.1 GCA_016869415.1 Alphaproteobacteria bacterium | reverse complement strand
GGCAATGACAACGACGATGGAGACGAACGACAGCAGGCCAAGAGCGCCGGCTATCCACATGGGGAAGGATTTCGGCCCGAGCGGGTCGAAGGGGGCTGGCGCGAGCTTGCGCGCCTCCCACCAGACGATGGCGCTGACGGCTGCCATGGCGACGGCCAGCCATAGATCGGCATGACGCTGCCGGCGCGTGCTTGAGTCCACGATCCCCCTCTATCCCTGTGATCTGCGATCTGGGCCGCGTTAGGCCCACTATTTCGGAAGACCCGCTGCGACGCAAGGTGCTACGATCCGGCAATGACTGATTCCTTTCTCGGTTATCGGCGTGCCAATGGTGCGGTTGGTGTCCGCAATCATGTCCTGGTGCTCGGCATCAACGGATTGGCGGGGGCGGCGACACGCCGCATCGGTCGGGCGGTCCGCGGCACGGTTACTGTCGCAACGCCTTACGGCCGCGGCCAGATCGGGCCCGATGCCGAGATCCATCGCCGGCAGCTCATCGGCCTCGCCGGCAATCCGAATGTCGCTGCGGCCCTGATCGTAGGTGTCGACCGGAAGACGCTCGACTCTGTCGCGGACGCGGTGGCTGCCGGAGGGACCACGGTGGAGACCGTGGCGCTCGACGACGTCCACGAGGACGCGCTGGCACTCACCGATGTCGGCATCAAGAAGGCGGCGCAGCTCGCGCGGTCTGTATCCAACCAGCGTCGCGAGCCTTGTCCGGTTTCGGCGCTGCGTGTCGGCGTCGAATGCGGCCATTCCGACGCCACCTCGGGGCTGGCCGGCAATCCGCTGGTCGGCAAGGTAAGCGACCGGGTTGTCGATTCTGGCGGAGCTGTCATGTTCGGCGAGACCCTGGAATGGCTTGGCGCCGAACATCTGCTGGCTAGGCGCGGAGCGCGCCCCGAGGTCGCCAAGGCGATCACCGACGCGGTAGCGCGCCGCGAGGCTTATCCTGCTTCTCTGGGCATCGATCTGCTGGGCAACAATCCAGGCCAGGAGAACATCCGCGGCGGCCTGTCGACCATCGAGGAGAAGTCGCTCGGCGCCGTGGCCAAGGGAGGCAGTCGTCCGATCGCCGCGGTTCTTGGTCATGCGGAGGCACCCACCGGGCGGGGACTCCACGTGATGGATGGACCGGGCTATTCACCCGAATCGATTACCGGCTTCGTGGCGGCCGGGGCTCAACTCGTCTTCTTCACTACTGGTCCGGGGAACAGTTACTGCAGCGCCATCGCGCCGACTATCAAGGTCAGCGCCCATCCGCAGACCCCTGGGCGCCTCCCGGAGCAGATCGATTTCGACGGCAGCGCCATCCTGAGCGGCCGTGAGGAGGCCGAGGCGGTCGCTGCGCGCCTCCATACCCACATGCTCGCCGTGGCCTCCGGCTCGGCAACCTGGGGTGAAATTTTGGGCGAAGGCGACGAGGTCTTCGTCAGGCTGGGGCCGTCGCTATGAGCACCTGGGATGCCTTTCTGCTCAATCCCGCTGATGATGTGGCCGTGGCGCTGCGGCCAATTGCCGCCGGTGAGGCCGTTCGCGTGCGCGGTGGGCACAGCGTGACCGCGCGGGCTGACATTCCGATGGCGCACAAGCTGGCGCTTCGCGCCATCGCCGCTGGCGCATCGGTGCGCAAGTATGGCGAGATCATCGGCCAGGCCTGCACCACCATCGCCGCCGGCGACCACGTCCATGTGCACAATATCGTCAGCCGCCGGGCGCGGAAGTCGGCGTGAGCGTGGCGACCATTAAATCCGTACGCACCGTGCTGGTGCACCTGCCGTTAGCCCGCCCGCTGAACGGCCCATTCGGCCGGCTCGAGGCGCGCCATAACCTGGTGGTGATCGTCGAGACGAGCCACGGGGCAAGGGGCATCGGCGAGGTCTGGTCGAATTTTCCCCCCTGGGGTTGCGGCGAGCGCAAGGATATCGTCGAGCAGTTGCTGGCCGGGATTCTGGTAGGCCAGCCGCTCGACGATCCAAGGCGTCTCTATCGCGAGATGCATCGCCGCGCGCGCCTGTTGAGCCTGCAATGGGGCGCGCCCGGGCCGGCGCACCAGGCGATCGCCGGCACCGATATCGCGGTCTGGGATGCCTATGCGCGCGAAGCCGGCAAGCCGTTGCGCCAGGTGCTCGCGGGTGCCGGTCAACGTCCTCCCGATAGGCTGCCGGTCTATGCCAGCGGCATCGGGCCCGACGACACCGTCGAGCGCATCGACGCCGCGCGGTCGGCCGGCCACAGCCGCTTCAAGATCCGCATCCCCTTCAGCGTCGAGATCAATCGCCGCATGTTGCGCCAGGCCCGCGAGGCCGCGCGGGACGCTCCCTTGATGGCCGACGGCAATCAGGCCCTGACGCCCGAGGCCGTCGAGGCGCTGGCGTTGGATATGGAAGGGGCCCGCTTGGGCTGGCTCGAGGAGCCGTTTCCGGTAGACGAAGTCCAGGCCTACCGGAACTTCGCTGCGCGGAGCTTGATTCCCCTGGCCTGGGGCGAGAACGCACGCGGCCTCGAGGGGCTGCAGGTGTGCATCGATTCACCGGCGCGCGTGATCCAGCCGGATATCACCAAGACCCTGGGCTTCAGCGAGGGGCTGGAGGTCGGCCGCCGTGTCGTGGCGGCAGGCAAGCGGCTTTGTTTTCACATGTACGGCGGGCCCTTGGGCGTCTATGCCAGCGCCGAGTTGGCTGCGGCCATTCCGGGGTCGGACTGGCTCGAGACCGATGCCAACCCCAATCCCCTCTACGACCGGCTGGTGACCGTGCCGCCCGCGATCCGCAATGGAGAGCTGATCCTCAGCAATCGCCCGGGCCTGGGCGTCGATCTCGCTCCGGAATTCGATCAGCGATAAACCGGCGCTTCTCCTGGGATCGGCGAGCGGCCGAACGTGCCGCGCCGGATGACGGCGTCGCGGCCACCATACGCCGCGATCTTCGCCGCCTGGTCGCGCAACGCCCGCGCGCTGACAGCCTCCGGGTCGACGACCGAGCGCAACGCCTTCTCGCAGGAAGCGACATCGGCGGCGTGCCTCGGGTCGCGCCCGAGATCGTGCCTCTCCTCGGGATCGGCGATCACGTCGAAGAGCATCGGCGGCATGTCGACATAGTGGACGTACTTCCAGCGGCCGGTGCGGATCATGAAGGAGCCGGTGAGCGCGCCGACGGCATGGTATTCGCTGAGCACCACGCGTTCCCCGATGTCGCCCCGGGCGATGTCGAGCAGGCAGCGGCCGGGGCGCTCGCGGTCCTCCGCCGTGAGTTCCAGCCCGGCCGTCTGCAGGATCGTCTGATGGCAGTCGACCAGCGAGACGGGCCGGTCGCAGGTGACACCCTGCGGCACACCGGGACCCGCCATGATCAGCGGCACGCCGACCGATTCCTTGAACATGGTCGACTTGCCCCACAGGCCGCGGGTGCCGAGATTGTCACCGTGGTCGGAGGTGTAGATCACCCGTGTATTGCCGGCGAGGCCGCTGCTGTCGAGTGCTGCAAGGATGCGGCCGATCAGATGGTCGAGATGCGACACCATGCCGTAGTAGTTGGCGAGGGCGCGCTGCATGGTCTCCGGCGTGAAGTATGAATCGTAGTTCATGCAGCGGCGCATCGCCTGGATGAAGGGGTGATCGGGCCGCTCGCCGGTGGCGTACATCGCCGGCGTGGGGAACTTCGTCTTGGCATAGAGCTCGTAGAATTCGGGCAACGCGACAAGCGGGAAGTGCGGCTCGACCAATGAGACGAACAGCACCCAAGGCTTGTCTCGGTAACGCGGTGCGTCGCGATTCAGCCAGGCGATGGCAGCGTCGGTGATGTCGCGGTCGTACTTGGCGTAGGAGGATTCACCGGGCCCCAGCTCGTCGGCGAGGTCGCGCACGGACTCGCGCACCGGAAGATCGGGCCGGACAGAGCCCAGAACGTCTCCGATCCCATCCACGACATGGAGGGGCATGACCTCGCGGCTGAAGCCGTTGGGGTCGCCCTCGCGGCGATAGTGCAGCTTGCCGATGGAGATGACCTGGTGTCCGTTGGCGATCAGCCGGTGACCCCAGCCGGTGACGCGCCCTTCATAGGGGTGCGCATTGTCCCAGTACCCGATCTCATGCACGTAGCGGCCGGTTGCGAAGCTGGCCCGCGACGGTACGCAGATGGGTGAGTTGCAGACCGCATCGGTGAAGCTCAGCCCTCGTGCCGCCAGCCGGTCGAGGTTGGGTGAGTGAATGATCGGATTGCCGGCGGCACCCAGGATACGCGGGTTGTGCTCGTCGGACATGATGAAGAGCAGATTGGACGGCATGACCTATGCCGCGAGCGTTGCCGGCGGCCCTATGTTGATGCGACGCCGCAGGAAACTAGCATGAGTGTAGGTATCCGTGTGGCGACCCCCAGCCGCCGCGTCGTGGATCTATCACCCGACGCGTTGGACGCCTGAAGAGAGAGCGCAGCCTGACCAGTGAAGCGAGGAGACGACCGCTCAGCGCCGCGCCGCGCCGATGGGTATTCGGTTGCCCCACCCTCTGGTATTTGGTATACAAAATTATAAATAACTTCTGCGGTCGAACAGAGAAAAAGGGCGGGGAGCGCGGTCGCGATGAACATTCACGAGTATCAAGCCAAGAGCCTCCTTACGAAATACGGCGTGGCTGTGCCGAAGGGGGGTGTGGCGTTCACGCCCGAGGAGGCGGAGCGGATCGCGACGGAGCTGGGCGGCGGCGTGGTCGCCGTCAAATCGCAGATCCACGCCGGCGGGCGCGGGGCGGGGCGCTTCAAGGACGATCCGGGCGGCAAGGGCGGGGTGCGGATAGCCAAGAACCCGGCCGAGGCCAAGGCGCATGCGGCGGCGATGCTGGGCAAGGTGCTGGTGACCAAGCAGACCGGCCCCAAGGGCAAGGAAGTGAAGCGGGTCTATATCGAGGCCGGGCTCGACATCAAACGCGAGCTCTATCTCGGCATGCTGCTCGACCGCGCCACCAGTCGCATCACGGCGATGGCCTCGACCGAGGGGGGTATGGACATCGAGGAGGTGGCCCACAAGCACCCGGAGAAGATCATCAAGGTGGCCATCGACCCGGTGGCGGGACTGCAGCCGTTTTATGCGCGCAAGATCGCCTTTGGCCTGGGCCTGGAGGGCAAGCAGGTGGGGGCTGGGGTCAAGTTCCTGAGCGCCATGTACGAGGCCTTCACCCGGCTCGATGCCTCGACGGTGGAGATCAACCCGCTGGTCATCACCGGTGCGGGCGAGGTGATCGCGCTGGATGCCAAGATGAACTTCGACGACAACGCGCTGTTCCGGCACAAGGAGATCGAGGAGCTGCGCGATGCGGATGAGGAAGATCCGACGGAGCGCGAGGCCTCCAAGCACGAGCTCAACTACGTCAAGCTGGACGGCAATATCGGCTGCATGGTGAACGGTGCCGGGCTGGCCATGGCGACCATGGACATCATCAAGCTCTACGGGGGCGAGCCGGCGAACTTCCTCGATGTGGGCGGCGGTGCCACGAAAGACCGCGTCACGACGGCCTTCAAGCTGATCCTCTCGGACCCCAAGGTGGAGGGCATCCTGGTCAACATCTTCGGCGGCATCATGCGCTGCGATGTGATCGCCGAGGGCGTGGTGGCGGCGGCCAAGGAGGTGGGGCTGGAGGTGCCGCTGGTGGTCAGGCTGGAGGGGACGAACGTGGATCTGGGCAAGAAGATCCTCAAACAGTCGGGCCTGAAGATCGTCTCGGCCGACAACCTGGCCGATGCGGCGCAGAAGATCGTCAAGGCCGTGAAGGAGGCCGCATAAGATGAGCGTCCTCGTCGGCAAGGATACCAAGGTCATCTGCCAGGGCTTTACCGGGGCCCAGGGCACGTTCCACTCGGAGCAGGCGATCGCCTACGGCACGAAGATGGTGGGCGGTGTCACCCCCGGCAAGGGCGGGACCCAGCACCTGAACCTCCCCGTGTTCGACACCGTGGCCCAGGCCGTCGAGCAGACTGGGGCCAACGCCTCGGTGATCTACGTGCCGCCGCCCTTTGCGGCGGACGCCATTCTCGAGGCGGTCGACGCGCAGCTGCCGCTGGTGGTGTGCATCACCGAGGGCATCCCGGTGCTCGACATGGTGCGGGTCAAGCGGGCCATGCAGGGCTCCAGGACCCGGCTGATCGGCCCTAACTGTCCGGGCATCATCACGCCGGGGGAGTGCAAGATCGGCATCATGCCGGGGCACATCCACGCCCGGGGCAAGATCGGCATCGTCTCGCGCTCGGGCACGCTGACCTACGAGGCGGTAGCCCAGACCACGGCGGCGGGGCTCGGCCAGACCACCTGCATCGGGATTGGCGGCGACCCGGTCAACGGCACCAACTTCATCGACTGCCTGGAGCTCTTCCTGGCCGACCCCGAGACGCAAGGGGTCATCATGATCGGCGAGATCGGCGGCTCGGCCGAGGAGGACGCGGCCGAGTTCGTCAAGCGCTCGAAGGTCAAGAAGCCCATGGTCGGCTTCATCGCCGGCTCCACCGCTCCCCCGGGGCGGCGCATGGGCCATGCCGGCGCCATCATCTCCGGCGGCAAGGGCGACGCCCCCTCCAAGTTCGAGGCCCTCAAAGCCGCGGGCTTCGCCATCGCCGATTCCCCGGCCAGCCTCGGCAGCACGATGCTCAAGACGCTGCAGCGGAATCTCGAAGCCGCCGAGTAGCTCTTACGCGCCGGAGTTGCACCGGCCGGCAAAACAGGCGAGTTTTAGCCCGTTACCACAGCGGGCTGAAACTCGATGAAGCGTGCGCCGCCCACAATCCTCGACGTCGCGAAGCTGGCGAAAGTCGCGGTCGGCACGGTGTCCAATGTGCTGAACGGCAAAGTGCCGGTCAGCGACAGCCGGCGCCGGCGCGTGCAGAAGGCGATCGAGAAGCTCGGCTACACGCAGAACATTTTGGCGACGGGCCTGCGCCGCCGACGCACGCCCATGGTCGGCGTCTGTGTGCCGCACACCTCGGTCGCCTATTTCTCGGCCCTGGTCGATGCCTTCGAGGAAGTCGGCGCCGATCGTGGCTACAAGATCATCCAGGTTCTGACCCGGCTCGATCCGGCACAGGAGCTGGACCGCGTGCAGGCCCTGCTGCACTACCATGTTGCAGGGCTGATCCTCGTGCCCAGCATCCAGCCCGATCGCACGCTCAAGGCGCTGGCCAGGTCAGGCACGCCGGTGGTGATCATCGACCGCCCGACCGGCACCAATATCTTCGACGAAGTCACTTTCGACAACCGCGGCGCCATGTTCGACGTGGCGCGGCGCCTCATTGCCCTGGGGCACCGGCGCATCGTCCTGATCGTCCAGCAGCCGAAACTTTCGACCACCCGCTTGCGCATCCGCGGTCTGAGAGAGGCGGTCGCCGAAGCTGGAGATTCCGCGGCGGCGCTGATTGTCCAATGCGGCCCTGACGAGATCACGCTGACCAGCCGACTAGCGTCCCTGATGCGGGAGGCAAATCCGCCGACAGCCTTCGTCGCAGCCAACAATACTATCGCGGCCTGGCTGATGCGGGCTCTGCGCTCGCTGAAGGTCGATTTTCCAGGGGACGTGTCCGTCATGGCCTTCGGCGAGCCCGAATGGGCCGATCTGGTGACGCCGCGCCTCTCGGTCGTGCGCCAACCAACGGGCGAAATCGCGCGCATGGCATGGGAGCTGCTGATCCGACGGATGAATGACGAAAAGACACCGATCCGCCATGTCGAGCTCAAGGCGGAGATCATTATGCGTGATTCCGTCGCCTCGAACCCGCCGCGCGCGACGGCCGATCCGAAGGTCACGCGCCGGTAATCTTGGGCTTGCGCTTTTCGATGAAGGCGCGCTTGGCTTCCTGAGCATCGGAAGTGCGGTTGAGGTCGACGGTCTTGTTCTGCTCCAACCGGTAGCCGTCGCGCAGCGACATGCTTTCGACCATGTTGAACGAGTCCTTGATCGCCTTGACCGCTACCGGGCTTTTTGCAGCGATGGTGGCGGCCATCTTTCCGGCGGTGGCCGCCAGCTCGGCCGCCGGCACGCAGGCCTCGATCACGCCCAACCGGCAAAGCTCGGCCGCCGGCAGGCGCTCGCCGCTGAGCATCAGCCAGCGAGACTTGGACGGCGAGAAATGCCTTTGCAGAAACTTGACCCCGCCGGCCATGCCGACATCGATCTCCGGCATGGCGAAGACGGCCTCCTGCGAGGCGACCAGAATGTCGCAGCACAGGGTGAGCGCGAAGCCGGCACCGATGGCCGGTCCGTTGACCGCGGCAACGACCGGCTTCGAGCATTCCATCACCGAATAAAAGAGCTCCCGCACGATGCGGTTGAGCCGGCCGTGATCGCCGGGCTCGTCCTTGAGTGCTGCCCGCTCCTTGATATCCGCCCCCGCACAAAAGACACGGCCGCTGGCGGTGAGGACGACGCAGCGGACGTCGGCGCGGTCGTGCAGCGTGTCGAAGACGTCGATGACCTCGAGGCGCATGGCGCGGCTCAAGGCGTTGACCGGTGGACGGTCGAGGGTGACGGTTGCCACGCCATCGGCGATATCCAGCTTCAGGTGCTCCAGCTTCATCGATGTCCCCTCAGATTTCGGAGTCGCGCCCGCGCACGGTCGAGATGAACCAGAACGCCGAGAGCGCAATGACAGTCGTGGCCACCAGTATCAGTCCCAAGGCGATAGGCCGATTGAAGAAGATCCAGAAGTTCCCCTGAGAGATTTCCAGCGACTGGCGGAGCGACTGCTCCATCAACGGCCCCAGGATCAGCGTCAGAATCAGGGGAGCGAGCGGAATGTCCAGCTTCTTGAACAGGTAGCCCAGGACGCCGAAGACGATCATCGTTCCGACGTCGAAGATCTGGCCGTTGATGCTGTAGGCGCCGACGATGCAGAAGCCGAGAATGAAGGTGAAGAGTACGGCACGTGGAATGCGCAGGAGCTTCACCCAGAGGGGAATCAGCGGCAGGTTGAGGACAAGCAGGATCAGGTTGCCGACCACGAAGCTGGCGATCACGCCCCAGGCAAGCGCGGCATGGTCGCGGAAGAGGAACGGGCCGGGGATGATGCCCTTCATCATGAACGCGCCCATGATGATGGCCACGGTCGGCGAGCCGGGTATACCGAGGGTGAACAGCGGAATGAGAGCCGCGTTGGCGTAGGAATTGTTCGCCGTCTCAGGGCCGGCGACCCCCTCGATCATGCCGCTGCCGAATTTCTCCGGCGTCTTCGATAGCCGCTTTTCGGCGACATAGGCCATCACCGTGGGGACGACGGCGCCCACGCCCGGTATCAGCCCGAGAAAGAAGCCGATCCCGGTGCCGCGGGCGATCGGCGCGAGGGACCGGCGTGCCTCGTCGCGGGTGGGAATCAGCTCGCGGACACGGGCGCCGAAGGCGCTGACCGAGGCCCGGTTCTCCAGCGACAGCAATATTTCGCCGATGCCGAACAGCCCCATGGCCACGATCACGACGTCGATGCCGCTGAACAGGTTGAGGATGCCGAAGGTGAAGCGCGGCGCCCCGGCCACGGGGTCGATACCGACCATGGCGACCAGCAGGCCGAGCACCGCCGAGATGAGCGCCAGCGCCACCGAACGGCCCGCCAGCCCCACGACTAGCGATAGGCCGACGAGCATCAGGGCGAAGAACTCCGGCGGCCCGAAGAGCAGCGCCAGCTTGGTCAGCGGACCCGCCAGGAGTACGAGACCGGCGATCGACACCATGCCGCCGACAAACGAGCCGATAGCGGCGATGGCCAGCGCGGCACCGGCGCGTCCGCGCTTGGCCATCTCATAGCCGTCGAGGCAGGTAATGGCCGAGGCCGCTTCGCCGGGCACGTTGACCAGGACCGAGGTCAGCGTGCCGCCGTACATGGCCCCGTAGTAGATCGAGGTCAGCATGATGATCGAGGCAGTGGGGTCGAGGGTAAAAGTGACCGGGAGCAGGAGGGCCGTCCCGGCTACCGGCCCGATCCCTGGCAGCATGCCGACAATGGTACCGATGACGCTGCCCAGCAGGGCGAACAGCAGGTACTTCGGCTGCAGCGCTACGGCAAAGCCACTCAGAAGAAGATCGAAGGCCTCCATGGCTCGGGTCTACATCCAGAGAGTCCCGGTCGGCAGCGCCTGCTTGAGATAGCGCGAGAAGACCGCGTAAGTGCCGAGGCCGCCGGCCAGCGCGACCACGCCGATGATGAGCGGATTCCGATTGCCGAGCGTCACGACCAGCCAGAGGTAGAAAACAAGCATCGTCACGACGTAGCCGAGGCTGCGCATGGCCAGGACGACGAAAATCAGGCCGCCGATGACGGCGAGGATCGGCGCCCAGGCCTCGCGTTCCGGCCAGAAGCTTTGCGGGGCTTCGGCGGCGCGGCTGGTGCCGACGAGCACGACCAGCGCCAGCACGGCAAGGATGCCGCATAGCCAGAGGGGGAAAAAGCCGGGCCCCGGCCCAAGCGTCGAGTAATAGGACAGACGCGTAGCGTGCCAGCCGAGGAACAGGGCGAGCGCGAGAAACGCCAGCCCGGCGATCTGCTGGGCGCGCCTCACGGCAGCCGCAGATGGCGGCGGCGGTCTGTCATGCCGCCAGTCCGGGCGCGGCTTCTCAGTTCTTGAAGGTCCCGAGCAGCGGCTTCATCCGGGTCTCGATGTCGACCCAGACCTTGCTGTAGTCGTCGGGCGACAGGTAGCGCGGGGCGATGCCAAGCTCCGTGAGCTTCGCGCCATGCTCGGGACTTTCGACCACCTTCTTCATCGCCGCCGTGAGGCGATCGACGACCGGCTTCGGCGTGTTGGCGGGCGCCACGATGCCGGCCCAGGAAGCGATCTGCACGTCAAAGCCCTGCGAGACCATAGTCGGGACCTGCGGCATGGAGGAATCCGGACGGTCGCCCGAGACCGCCAGCACCCGGAAGGCGCCGGTCTTGACGTTGGCCAACGCGTCGGCCGTCGAGCCCGAGAGGACATCCACATGGCCGCCGAGCAGGGCGGTGATCGATGGCGCACCGCCGGTGAAATGTACCGAGGCGAAACGCACATCCGCAGCGCGCTCCAGCATCAGCACCTGCGTGTGGGGCACGGCCATCAGGCCGCTGTCGCTGATCTTGATCGTGCCGGGCTTGGCGCGTGCCGCTTCGACGAGATCCTTGATCGTCTTCCATGGCGCCTCGGTCTTCACCGCCAGCATCATCACCGTGAAATGATGCATGCCGATCGGCTGGAAATTGGTGCGGGTGTAGATCGCCTGCCGGGCCGGGTCGAGATAGTGCGTCGTCACTGTCGGCAATACGGCATACGACAGCGTGTAGCCGTCCGGGGTGGAGCGGACGAGTTCGGTGAGAGCAAGCTGCGACGCCGCCCCCGCCTTGTTGACCACCTGCACCGAGGTCTTCAGCTCCGGCTCGAGGCCGGCGGCCATCAGGCGAGCGCCGGTATCGGTCACGCCGCCCGGTGCGTAGGGAACGATAAGGGTGATGGACTTGCCGGGTGCGGGAAAGCTCTGGGCCTGGGCAGCCACGGCGGCA
>VGEI01000079.1 GCA_016869415.1 Alphaproteobacteria bacterium | reverse complement strand
GCAGACCCAATATCTATACATAGAGACGAACGGCTTCGGCCGGACGTTCGGAAGCGGCTCCCCTGACGCTTCCGGGCTCTTTCAGAAGAGCTTCGAGCGCCCGGTCATCCCCCCCGACCGGGCGCTTTCTTTTTGCGCACAATCTCGCGCAGCGGCGCGACCTTGACGGCTGCCCGAGCCGCCGGAAAGGTGGCGCTCTTTTTCATTGCTGCCCCGAGTCGTCGTCATGCCGTCATCCCGCTCAAAGACGAGCCACGCTCCGGCCCCAAAGGTCGATCCCTTCGCCTACGCGCTACGCGCCGTGCCTCCGGCCCCACCCGGAGCGCTACGCATTGCCACCTGGAACATCAACTCGGTGCGGCTGCGCCAGGGCATCGTGCAGAAGCTGGCCAAGCTCGCCGCACCCGACGTGATCTGCCTGCAGGAGACGAAATCGCCAGACGAGGTGTTTCCCCGCGAAGCTCTGGCCAAGGCGGGCTACGAGCATCAGGCCATCCTCGGCATGAAGGGCTATAACGGCGTGGCGATCCTCTCGCGCCGAAAACTGCGCGACTGGGCCGGGCGGGAGTGGTGCGGCAAGGCCGACTGCCGGCACGTTACTGCGACAACCGAGCACAACGGCATTGCGATCGAGCTGCACAACGTTTACGTCCCAGCCGGCGGCGACATTCCGGATCCCAAGGTCAATCCGCGTTTCGACCACAAGCTGCGTTTCCTGCGCGAGCAGGTTGCCCATTGGTCCGGTGCGAAGAACGGAACGCGGATCCTGGTCGGCGACCTCAACGTGGCGCCGTGCGAGGCCGATGTCTGGTCACACAAGCAGCTGCTCGATGTGGTCAGCCACACGCCCGTGGAGACTGATCTGCTGAAGGAGATGCTGGCGGCGCACGACTGGGTCGACACCGCCCGCCATCTCGTGCCCGAACCGACCCGACTCTATACATGGTGGAGCTATCGCAACCAGGATTGGAAGGCCTCGGATCGCGGCCGGCGCCTCGACCACATCTGGGTGACGCCCGACCTCAAGTCGCAGGTGAAGGCCGTCCATATCGTCAAGGGTGCACGCGGCTGGAAGCAGCCCTCCGACCACGTGCCCGTGATCCTCGACGTCGTCCTCTAGCTAGGAGCCTGCGCGGGCGCAAGCAGCTGTCACGCTTGCATCGCGATCATGGCCTTGATGGATTCCTCGCGGATCTCCTCGGTGAGCTGCGCCTTGTAGCGTGCGAAGTCTGTGGAGGTCTTGATCTTGTAGTCGCGAGGATGGGGCAGGTTCACGGCAATGTCGGACTTGATACGCCCAGGCCGCGCCGACATGACCAGGACACGGTTCGCCAGAAAGATCGACTCGTCGATATCGTGCGTCACGAACAGGACGGTCTTGCGATCCTGCTCCCATATGCCCAATAGCAGTTCCTGCATCAAGGCGCGGGTCTGGTTGTCGAGCGCCCCGAACGGCTCGTCGAGCAGCAGTATCTTGGGGTCGTTCGCCAGCGCCCGTGCGAGCGCCGTGCGCTGCTGCATGCCGCCCGACAGCATCTTCGGATAGTGGCCTTCGAAGCCCCGCAATCCGACGCGCTCGATGAAGAAGGCGGCACGCTCGTTCTGAATTGCCGCGGGAACGCCTTTTTCCCGCAGGCCGAAACAGATGTTCTCCTTGATGGTCAGCCAGGGAAACAGCGTGTAGGACTGGAAGACCATGCCGCGGTCGGGTCCGGGCCGCGTCACGATCTCCCCATCGAGAAGCACCTGTCCCGTCGTCGGCTGCGAAAGCCCGGCGACGATACGCAACAGTGTCGACTTGCCGCATCCCGACGGGCCGAGGATGGTGATGAAGTCGTTGTCGGCGACATCCAAGGTCACCGGCTCGAGGGCGCGTACGGCTTTACCGCCGCCAGCAGGTGGGAAGGTGCGGCTCACGCCGGAAATACGCAGCTTGCTCATTTCATGGCGTACCAGGGAAACAGCCGCCCGTTGGCGGCCTTGAAGATGAAATCGGAGATCAGCCCGATCACCCCGATCACAAAGATCCCGAAGATCATCTGCCCGGTATCGAGCAGACGCTGAGCGTCCATGATCATGTGACCGATACCCGAGGAAGCGCCGATCAGCTCGGCGACGATGACGTATGTCCACGCCCATCCAAGGACGAGACGTAGCGCCTCGGCGATATGAGGCGCAGAAGACGGCAGAAGGACCCGAAACACGATGCCTCGACGGCTCGCCCCGAGCGTATAGGCGGCCTCGACCAGGTCCAGCCGGGTCGAGCCGACAATCACCGCGACCATCAAGATGAGCTGAAACACCGAGCCGATGAAAATGACGGAGAGCTTCTGCGCCTCTCCGACCCCCGCCCACAGAATGAGCAGGGGAATGAAGGCCGAGGCGGGCAGATAGCGGGCGAACGAGACGAGCGGCTCCAGCATCGCCTCGATCGGCTTGAATGCGCCCATGAGGATGCCGAGCGGCACCGCCAGGATGGCCGCCAGCGCGAATCCGCCGACCACGCGCCAGATCGTCACACCGATATCGACGGTGAAGTTATAGGTGACGAAGAGCTCGATCCCCGTTTCCAGGGTGCGAGCCGGGCTCGCCAGGAACAGCGGTTTGACCCAGCCGCCCCAGGTCGCCGCACCCCACAACGCGAAGAAAAGGCAGAAGCCGGCGATCCCCAGGGCGGTGCGACGCCCTGGGGACAGCGGCCTCAGCGGCTCGAAGAGGTCGCCCACCTTACTTCACGAACGAATCGTCGGCCATGACCTTGAGATCGGGCATCCTCTTGATGACGCCGGTCTCGAGCAGGATGTCGGCCGCTTCCTGCATGAAAGGTGCGATCGTCTTGGCGAAATAGTCACGGTTCGCGGCCTTGTCGTACCAGGTGACCAGAGCCGCCGACCTGGCAAAGTCCTCAGGCGACTGCTTGACGTCGGCACCCATGACCCGGTTGGCGTCGGGATCGCTTTTCACCAGGGCAAGCGCCTCGAACCACATGTCGACGACGGCCTTGACCGCCTTCGGATTGGCTTTCACGTAGTCCGGCTGGAAGGCCAGGGTGTCGATGATGATACCGGGAGTATCCTTGGATGAGAGAAGGACACGCCCCTCGGCGAAGGACTTGAGCGCGCCCGACATGTAGGGCTCGTAGGTCACTGCGGCATCGAACTGCCCGGCGGCGAACGCATTGGCCGCCGGCTGCGGCCCCATGTTGGAAGCACGGACGTCCTTCATCGACATGCCGTTTTTCTTCAGCAGGTAGTTGAACCAGAAATTCGACACCGCTCCCGGATTGTCGACCGCGACGCTCTTGCCTTTGAGATCGGCAAAGCTGCGGATCGCTCCCTTCACCAGGACGCCGTCGCCTCCGGTCGAGCTGTCGATCACCAGAACCTGCGTAACGGGCACGTTCGCCGCGACGTAGGTGATATGCGTATCGATGGTAGTGGAGATGGCGTGCACTTCGCCAGCTGCCATGGCCGCGTGGCGCGCCTGCGGCGGCATCTTCTTGATCTCGAAGTCGATGCCATGCTTGCGGTGCAGGCCCTTCTCGCGAGCGAGCGTGAACGGCGCGAAGCCGGTCCAGCCGCTCATCGCCAGGACGACCTTGGGCTGGGCTTGCGCCAGCTCAACTTGGGCTTTCGGTGCCTCTGCTACGGCGGTTCCCGCCGAGAGCAACAGGCCCGCACCGGCGAGAACGCCGATTGTCCGACACATAGTTATCTTCTTCATCGTCTTCGAACTCCTTCTTGAAGTTGAACGAAATAGTTAAGCAGGACTCAGGCTGGGCAATTTGAGGCTGTGGCGCCGCGCGCAATCGATGGCAATGTCGTAGCCGGCATCGGCGTGGCGCATGACGCCGCTTGCCGGATCGTTCCACAGGACGCGCTCAACCCGCCGCCCGGCCTCCGGGGTCCCGTCGCAGACGACCACCATGCCGGAATGCTGGGAATAGCCGATCCCGACGCCACCGCCATGGTGCAGCGAGACCCAGGTCGCGCCGCTGGCGCAATTGAGCAGCGCGTTCAGCAACGGCCAGTCGGAGACAGCGTCGGAACCGTCTTTCATGGCCTCGGTCTCGCGGTTGGGGCTGGCGACCGAGCCTGAATCGAGGTGATCGCGGCCGATGACGATCGGCGCCTTCAGCTCGCCACTGGCCACCATGTCGTTGAACGCCAAGCCGATGCGGTGCCGGTCCCCGAGACCAACCCAACAGATGCGAGCCGGCAATCCCTGGAAATGGATACGCGCGCGGGCCATGTCGAGCCACCGGTGAAGGTGCTTATCGTCGGGCAGGAGCTCCTTCACCTTGGCGTCCGTCCTGAAGATATCCTCCGGGTCGCCCGACAGGGCGGCCCAGCGGAACGGGCCGACGCCGCGGCAGAAGAGCGGGCGAATATAGGCCGGCACGAACCCGGGAAAATCGAAAGCGTCGGACAGACCTTCTTCTTTGGCCATCTGCCGGATGTTGTTGCCGTAGTCGAGAGTCGGCACGCCCGTTCGGTGAAAATCCAACATGGCTCGTACGTGATCGACCATCGAGCGGCGGGCGGCCGTCGCAACGCGCGTCGGGTCGCTGCCGCGCACGCTCTCCCACTCGGCAACGGTCCAGCCCTTGGGAAGATAGCCGTTGACCGGATCGTGAGCGGACGTCTGATCCGTCACCGCATCGGGCCGGACGCCGCGCCGGACCAGCTCCGGGAAGATCTCCGCGGCATTGCCGAGGACGCCGACCGAAAGCGCCTTTCTCTCCCTTACCGCACCGGCGATGAGCGCGAGGGCATGGTCGAGATCGTTGGCCCGCACGTCGAGGTAGCCGGTGCGCAAGCGCATCTCGATGCGGCTGGCCTGGCATTCGACGGCGAGGCACGAGGCACCGGCCATGGTCGCGGCAAGCGGCTGCGCTCCCCCCATGCCTCCCAGGCCCGCGGTCAGGATCCACCGGCCGCCGAGGTCGCCTCCGTAATGCTGGCGGCCGACCTCGACAAAGGTCTCATAGGTGCCCTGAACGATCCCCTGCGAGCCGATGTAGATCCACGAGCCGGCCGTCATCTGCCCGTACATCATCAGGCCCTTGCGGTCGAGCTCGTGAAAGTGACTCCAGGTTGCCCAATGCGGCACGAGGTTCGAGTTAGCGAGCAGCACTCGCGGCGCGTCACTATGAGTGCGGAAGACGCCGACCGGCTTGCCCGACTGCACCAGGAGGGTCTCGTCCCCCTCCAGACGGCGCAGGGCGGCCACAATGCGTTCGAAGCTCTCCCAGTCGCGGGCTGCCCGTCCGATGCCGCCATAGACCACCAGCTCATGGGGGCGCTCCGCCACGTCCGGGTCCAGATTGTTCATCAGCATGCGCAACGGGGCCTCGGTGAGCCAGCTCTTCGCCGAGAGCTGCGCTCCCCGTGGCGCGCGAACCAGGCGCGTATTATCCAGCCGCACGGACATGATCACCTCGAACTGCGGCGCGCCCGAATTCTAGGCACGCCTCCAAAATCTTGCGCAGGACATCCTGCATCGGCCGGGCAGCATCGGCATCCCAATGCGGCGCGGCTTCGTCGTGAAGATAGCTGCGGATGGCCAGCTCCATCTGGACGGCGTGGATGCCGGTGTGCGGTTGACCGTACCGGCGCGTGATCCAGCCGCCTTTGAAGCGCCCGTTGAGGACATGAGAATAAGGGCTCGAGCGGCAGACCGTCTGGATCGCCTCGGCAAGCCGCGGCGAACAGCTCTTGCCGTCGTTAGTGCCGATGTTGAAGACCGGCAGCTCGCCCGGAAACAGGCGCGGGATCGACGAGCGAATGGAGTGGCAGTCGTAGAGCACCACGGCCCCATGCATTGCACGCAGGCGGGCCAGCTCGTCGGCCAGCGCCGCATGGTAGGGCGAGAAAAATTCTGCCCGGCGCCGCTCGATCTCCTGCTCGCCCGGCTCGTGGCCGGCAAGATAAAGCGGAAGGCCGTCGAACGTTTCACTAGGAACCAGCCCCGTTGTCGCCTGGCCGGGATAGAGTGATGCACCCGAGGGGTCGCGGTTGACGTCGATCACCGTCCGCGAGAGGGCGGTCCGGACGGTGGTCGCACGCAGCTCTGCGGCAAAGGCATAGAGCTTCTCGACAAACCAATCGGCATCGCGGATGGCCCGCTCCGGGGAGACCAGGCCCGCCGTGCAATCCGCCGGAATCTCCCGCCCGGTATGAGGAAAGGACAGCAGGAGCGGTGCATCGCCGCGCTCCACTTCCAACCAGGGAGGCGGCTTGCTCATCGGCCGTGCCACACGCGGGCGTGCAGGGGATTGAAGCCGATGCGGTAGACGAGCTCGGCCGGGCGCTCGATGTCCCAGATGGCGAGATCGCAGAACTTCCCGACTTCCAGCGTCCCGATCTCCGCCAGCCGGCCCAGGGCCCGCGCCGCCTCCCGAGTGACGCCTGCGATGATTTCGTCGACCGTGAGGCGAAACAAGGTCGCCGCCATGTTCATGACCGTAAGCAGAGAGGTGATCGGCGATGTACCGGGATTGCAATCGGTCGCCAGAGCCATTGCGACCCCATGTCGGCGCAAGGCCTCGATCGGCGGCACGTGGCTTTCACGCAGGACATAGAACGCGCCGGGCAACAGGACTGCGACCGTCCCGGAAGCCGCCATGGCCGAAACGCCGTCCTCGTCCGTGTATTCTAGATGATCGGCCGACAAGGCTTGGTAGCGGGCAGCGAGAGCCGCCCCATGGAGGTTCGAAAGCTGATCCGCGTGGAGTTTCACCGGCAACCCGGCGGCCTTCGCCGTAGCGAGGACCCGTGCCGTCTGCTCCGGCGAGAAGGCGATCTTCTCGCAGAAAGCGTCGACCGCATCGGCCAGACCGTCGCGTTTCAATAACGATATCCAGGCGCAGACATCGTCGATGTGCTTGTCCTTGTCGCCCGCCCCCGGCGGCAGGGCATGGGCCCCGAGGAAAGTCGCAACGACGCTGACCTCGCGCTGGACGCCGAGGCGGCGGGCCGCTTTCAGAAGGCGCGTTTCGCTTTCCAGATCCAGACCGTAGCCGGACTTGACCTCGACCGCGGTCACGCCCTCGGCCAGCAGACGGTCGAGCCGCGGCAGGCTCTCGGCCACGAGCTGCTCCTCGTTCGCGGCGCGTGTGGCCCTCACCGTCGAGGCAATACCGCCGCCGGCCCGGGCAATCTCCTCGTAGGAAGCGCCGGCCAGCCGCCGCTCGAACTCATCGGCCCGGCTGCCGGCATAGACCAGGTGCGTATGACAGTCGATCAGGCCGGGCATGATCCAGCGCCCATCCAAGGACACCCGCTCGGCCGCATCCCAGCCATTCGGCAGGTCGGCCATCGGCCCGACAAAGGCGATGCGCCCCGAGCGCGCCGCGACCGCCGCCTTCTCGATGACGGCCAAGCCGGGACGGCCGGAGAGCGGCGTCGCCAGCCGCCCATCAAGCCAAATTCGGTCGTAGCGCACCGGCGTGTCTTTCCCCGCCCGTTCCGTCCGCTTCTTTTGGTTGTCCGTTATAGTTGCCGATCGGCGCACAATTGTCTATACAATTATAAATCGCCTTTTCCAGCCACTGCCCCGGCGGCCTGAATGTCTCGAAGCTTTCACTTTTCCGATGCCTGGCTGCCGGCAGGCTGGGCACGGGATGTTCGGGTCGACGTCGCCGACGGCGTGATCGTGAAGGTCGCTGCCGGGGGCGAGCGCGCCGGCAGCGAGCGGATTGCGGGGCTTGCCGTGCCCGGCATGCCCAACCTTCATTCGCATGCCTTTCAGCGCGG
Organism: Alphaproteobacteria bacterium; assembly: GCA_016869415.1. GTDB lineage: Bacteria > Pseudomonadota > Alphaproteobacteria > CACIAM-22H2 > CACIAM-22H2 > VGEI01. Next base: position 3,743 of record VGEI01000079.1, on the reverse strand, counting down.
CATGGCGGGGCTGACGGAACGGCGCGGGCCGGCGAACGACAGTTTCTGGACATGGCGTGAGCTGATGTACCGCTTTCTCGAACGCATCACGCCCGACGACATGCTGGCGGTCACCGCATTCGCCTATATGGACATGCTGGAAGCCGGCTACACTTCAGTCGCCGAGTTCCACTACCTGCATCACGACATCGACGGGCGGCCCTACGGCGACGTCGCCGAGATGGCCAGCCGCGTCGCCGAGGCTGCTGACGAGACGGGCATCGGCCTGACACTTCTGCCGTCGTTCTATGCCTTTGGCGGCTTCGGCGCCGCTGCACCCAAGGGGGGCCAGCGGCGCTTCATCAATACTCCGGACGGATTCGCAAAGCTTGTCGAACAGGCACGGGCGGCGATTACGCCGCTACCGGCCGCCCGGATCGGTATCGCGCCGCATTCGCTGCGGGCCGTGACGCCGGCGACGCTGCGCGCAGTCGTTGACGCGGCGCCCGACGGGCCGATCCATATCCATGCCGCCGAGCAGACGCGCGAGGTCGAGGATTGTCTCGCCTGGTCCGGGCGACGCCCCGTGGCCTGGCTGCTCGACGAGATGAACATGAGCCCGCGTTGGTGCGTGGTGCACGCGACCCACCTGACGGCCAGCGAGACCGAGCGGCTGGCGCGCTCCGGCGCCGTCGCCGGGCTGTGCCCGATCACCGAAGCGTCCTTGGGTGACGGTATCTTCGATGGCGAGCGATATTTCATCGCCGGAGGACGGTTCGGGATCGGCACCGATTCGAACATCGAGGTCGATGCGGCGGCCGAGCTTCGCCAGCTGGAATACAGCCAGCGCCTGCGCGACCGCATGCGGAATGTCCTGGCGCTGTCGGAGGGCGATTCCGTCGGTCAGGGACTGTTCGCCTCAGCCCTCGCCGGTGGTCGGCAAGCCCTCGGACGCCCGATCGGCGCGATCGCGCCCGGCCATCGGGCGGATATCGTGGTACTCGACGAGGCCCACCCCGACATCCGGCCCGATCAACCGCAGCACTGGCTCGATGCCTGGATATTCGTCACGGGCCGGCGCCTGGTGAAAGACGTCATGGTCGGCGGAGCTTTTGTCGTCAGCGACGGACGGCACCGTCGGCATGCCGCCATCGCCGCGCGCTACCGGCAGGCTTTGACACGGATTACCGCATGAGCGACCGGACGAGGAGACGGGCTGCATCGTTGCCGCGGTATAGCGAAATCCGCCAGGCGCTCCAACACGCCATCCTTTCCGGCCAATGGCCGCCCGGCCATCGCATCCCGTCGGAGCATGAGCTGGCTGTGCAATACGACTGTTCCCGCATGACCGTGAACAAGGCGTTGAGCGCCCTTGCGGACTCAGGCCTGATTATTCGCCGGCGTCGTTCGGGTAGTTTTGTCGCACCCCCTGGGTCGCCGATCGCCGCATTCGAAATCCAGGACATCGAAGCCGAGACCCGCCGCTCCGGGCAATCTTACCGCTTCGACCTCACTCAGCGCAGCGAGCGGAAAGCGACCAAGGGCGACAGCGAGAGGCTGGGTGTTCTTCCGGGCAGCCCGATTCTAGCGCTCAAAGGCCGGCACTTTGTTGCAGACCGGCCTCTCCTCGTCGAGGACAGGCTCATCAATCTCGTGGCCGTGCCCGCCGCGCAGCGCGCCGAGTTCGACGACAAGCCTCCAGGCAGCTGGCTCCTGGCCAAGGTCCCCTGGAGCCAAGCCGCGCACCAGATCAAAGCCGTCAATGCACCACCCGACGTTGCCGCGGCATTAGGGTTGGCGCGGAACGTCGCCTGCCTTGTTGTCGAGCGTAAGACCTGGCAGCAAGGCAAGCCGATCACGCATGTCGTTCTCTATTACCCGGGAGATCGGCACCAGCTGGTTGCCTATTTCGATCCGACGAGCGCCGCCATCAGGCCGCACCGCTCACGCGCTGCCAAGCTGTAACTCTCCTGAGGTCATAGCACGATGAGGCACACCGTCACCTTGGTACCGGGCGAGGTCCCCCTTCAGGCATGGCGGGATATTTATCTCGGAGCTGGTGTCGCGCTGGACCCAGCCTGCCTTCCCGTTGTCGGTGCCGCTGCACGGACCGTCGAGGCCGTGGTCGCCAAAGGCGAGCCTGTCTACGGCATCAACACCGGCTTCGGAAAGCTGGCCAATGTCCGTATCGGCGGCGCGGATCTTGAGGCACTGCAGCGCAATATCGTTCTCTCGCACGCCGCCGGTGTCGGCGACCCGTTACCGACCGAGGTCGTGCGCCTCATCCTGGCTCTCAAACTGGCGAGTCTGGGGCAAGGCGCCTCCGGTGTACGCCGCGAAATCGTGGAGACTTTGCACGCGGCGCTCAAGGTCGGCCTCATTCCCGTGATCCCGAGCCAGGGATCGGTCGGCGCCTCCGGCGATCTGGCGCCGCTTGCTCACATGACTGCGGCCCTGATGGGCGTTGGCCACGTCTATTTCGGCGGAGAGCGCCTACCGGCGCGCCCAGCTCTCGCCAAGGTGGGCCTCCAGCCCCTGACGCTCGGTCCGAAGGAAGGCCTGGCGCTGCTCAACGGCACGCAAGGCTCGACGGCTCTGGCGCTTGCGGGCCTGTTCCGGGCCGAGCGCCTCTTCCAGACGGCGCTCGTCACTGGGGCACTCACCACCGATGCCGCCAAGGGTTCCGACGGGCCTTTCGATCCACGCATCCAGAACCTGCGCCGTCATCGCGGCCAGATCGAAGTGGCTGCCTGCCTTCGCAGCCTTATGGCTGGCTCGGCCATCCGTGCGTCGCATCGCATCGACGATGAGCGGATCCAGGATCCCTACTGCCTGCGCTGTCAGCCTCAAGTGATGGGCGCCTGCCTTGACCTGCTGCGGCAAGCCGCCACCACCCTGGCCGACGAAGCCAATGGCGTATCCGACAATCCGCTGGTGTTCCCGGACACCGGCGAGATCATCTCCGGCGGGAACTTTCACGCCGAGCCGGTGGCGTTCTCCGCCGATATGATTGCGATGGCCCTGTGCGAGGTCGGCTCCCTTGCGGAGCGCCGCATCGCCATGCTGGTCGATCCCGCCTTGTCAGGCTTGCCTGCATTCCTGACGCCAAAGCCGGGGCTCAATTCCGGCTTTATGATTCCCCAGGTGACGGCAGCAGCACTCGTGTCCGAGAACAAGCAGCGCGCCTATCCCGCCAGTGTCGATTCTATCCCCACCTCGGCCAACCAGGAGGATCACGTCTCTATGGCCATGCATGGCGCTCGCCGGCTTCTGGCGATGTCCGACAACCTCGCCAACGTTGTCGCGATCGAGCTTCTTGCCGCGGCACAGGGCTGCGACTTTCATGCCCCCCTGCGATCGAGTGACCGCCTTGAGCAGGTTCGGATGGTGCTGCGGGCATCGGTCCCGCATCTGGCAGATGACCGCCACGCGGCGTCCGATATCGAGCAAGCCGCCGCACTCGTGCTTTCGGGTGCAGTCGCCGATGCAGCAAGATCCTCAGCGCTACCGCACGTCGCATAGGTCCCGGTCAACCGGCGGTCGTGACGGCAGATAGCCGTCAGAGCCTATGCGCCGCGGCGACCCCCACCTTTGACGCTTGTCGGCAGCCGAGCCGCCGGTGATGCGGCGCAACTGGTGGGGTCAGACCCTAGGCTTGCAATAGAGAAAGTAGCGCCCCCGGGGCAAGCCGTCCGGCAGAGTCTGCTCCGCCCAGCCCTGCACCTCCGGCGCCATGTCCTGGTCCGAGGCAATTACCGCGCCCG
>VGEI01000078.1 GCA_016869415.1 Alphaproteobacteria bacterium | reverse complement strand
GGCCTGGGGGCTGGCATGAGCAACAACAAGGTCTCGATGCGTTCCGATCTCGCCCGCGTGCGCGGGCTGGGGCCGGCGCATGACGGAGTCGGCCATTGGTGGGCCCAGCGGCTGACGGCGCTGGCGCTCGTGCCGCTCACCCTGTGGTTCGTGGCCTCGGTCGTCGGCCTGGCTGGCGCCGATCATGCGACGGTCGCCGAATGGATTGCCCGGCCGCTGCCTGCCGTGCTGCTCGTGCTGCTCATCGTTGCCACCTTCCACCATGCCCAGCTCGGGGTGCAGGTGGTGATCGAGGACTACGTGCATGTCGAGGGGCTGAAGGTCGGCCTGATCCTGGCGGTCAAGGGATTGTCCGTGCTTCTGGCGGTCATGGCGTTGTTCGCCGTTCTGCGCATCTTCTCGTGGGGCAGCTAATGGCCGACGCCTCGACACCGGGCGCCGCTCCTGCCTTCAACGGCAACGCCTATCGCATCGTCGATCATGCCTACGACGTGGTCGTGGTCGGCGCCGGCGGGGCTGGCCTGCGCGCCACCTTCGGCATGGCAATCAAGGGCCTGCGCACGGCCTGCATCACCAAGGTCTTTCCGACGCGCAGCCACACCGTGGCGGCGCAGGGCGGCGTTTCGGCGGCGCTGGGCAACATGGGCCCCGACGATTGGCGCTGGCATATGTACGACACGGTCAAGGGCTCCGACTGGCTCGGCGACCAGGACGCCATCGAGTACATGTGCAAGGAGGCGATCCCGGCGATCGTCGAGCTCGAGCATTACGGCGTGCCGTTCAGCCGCACGCCCGAGGGCAAGATCTACCAGCGCCCGTTCGGCGGCATGACCACCGAGTACGGCAAGGGCATCGCGCAGCGCACCTGCGCCGCTGCCGACCGCACCGGCCATGCCATCCTGCACACGCTCTATCAGCAGTCGCTGCGCCACAATGCCGAGTTCTTCGTCGAGTATTTCGCCCTCGATCTGCTGATGGACGACGACGGCTCCTGCCGCGGCGTGGTCGCTTGGAACCTGGCCGACGGTACGATCCACCGCTTCCGCGCGCATCTCACCGTGCTGGCCACCGGCGGCTACGGCCGCGCCTATTTCTCGGCCACCTCGGCGCATACCTGCACGGGCGACGGCAATGCCATGGCGCTGCGCGCCGGCCTGCCGCTCGAGGACATGGAGTTCATTCAGTTCCATCCCACCGGTATTTACGGCTCGGGCTGCCTGATCACCGAGGGCTCACGCGGCGAAGGTGGCTACCTGACCAATTCCGAGGGCGAGCGCTTCATGGAACGCTACGCGCCCTCGGCCAAGGATCTCGCCTCGCGCGATGTGGTCAGCCGCGCCATGACCATCGAGATCCGCGAGGGGCGGGGGGTAGGGGCGGAGAAAGACCACATCCACCTGCATCTCGAGCATCTCGACGCCAAGCTGCTGCATGAGCGCCTGCCCGGCATCTCTGAGACGGCCAAGATCTTCGCCGACGTTGACGTGACGCGCGAGCCGATCCCGGTGCTGCCCACCGTCCACTACAACATGGGCGGTATTCCGACCAACCACCGCTGCGAGGTGGTGATGCCGCGCGCCGGCGATCCCGACGCGGTCGTGCCCGGCCTGATGGCCATCGGCGAGGCGGCCTGCGTCTCGGTGCATGGCGCCAACCGTCTGGGCTCGAACTCGCTGCTCGACCTCGTGGTCTTCGGCCGCGCTGCCGCCCTGCGTGCCGCGGAGATCGTGCGCCCGGGTGAGCCGCAGAAGCCGCTCAACGGCGGCGCCAGCGATCCCGCACTCACCCGGCTCGACCGGCTGCGCAACGCCAGCGGCGAGTTCCCGACCGCCAGCCTGCGCCTGGAGATGCAGCGCACCATGCAGACCAACTGCGCCGTCTTCCGCACCGCCGAGGTGCTCGAAGAGGGCGTCAAGAAACTGCGCCAGACCTGGGAGAAGAGTGAGAAGATTGGGGTCAGCGACCGCTCGTTGATCTGGAACTCGGATCTGGTCGAGACGCTGGAGTTCGACAACCTGCTCGGCCAGGCGGTGGTGACCCTGCATTCGGCGGTCAACCGCAAGGAGAGCCGCGGTGCGCACGCACGCGAGGACTTCCCCAACCGTGACGACGTCAACTGGATGAAGCACACGGTGATGTGGCTGGACGAGAAGGGGCATACCAAGGTCGACTACCGGCCGGTGCACCTCAACACCCTGACCAACGAAGTGCAGACCTTCCCGCCCAAGGCGCGAGTCTACTGAGATGGCCGAATTCACCCTGCCCGCGAACTCCAAGGTGCAGAGCGGCAAGACCTGGCCCGCCGCCGAGGGCGCGACGCGCAAGAAGGTCTTCAAAATCTATCGCTACGATCCCGACAGCGGCGACAACCCCCGTCTCGACGCTTATGAGGTCGATCTCGACACCTGCGCGCCGATGGTTCTCGATGCGCTGATCAAGATCAAAAACGAGACGGATGCGACGTTGACCTTCCGGCGCTCCTGCCGCGAAGGCGTGTGCGGCTCCTGCGCCATGAACATCGACGGCACCAACACGCTGGCCTGCACCAAGGCGATCGAGGATTGCCGTGGTGAGGTGAAGATCTATCCGCTGCCGCACATGCCGGTGATCAAGGATCTGGTGCCCGACGTCTCGGCGGTCTACGCCCAGCTCCGCTTGATCGAGCCCTGGCTCAAGGCCGAGACGCCTCCGGGCGCGCGTGAGCGCCTGCAGAGCCCGCAAGAGCGCGCCAAGCTCGACGGCCTGTGGGAATGCATCCTCTGCTTCTGCTGCTCGACCAGCTGCCCGAGCTATTGGTGGAACGGCGACCGCTATCTCGGCCCGGCGATCCTGCTGCAGGCCTATCGTTGGATCGCCGACAGCCGCGACGAGTCGACCGGCGCGCGCCTCGACCAGCTCGAGGACCCGTTCCGGCTCTACCGCTGTCACACCATCATGAACTGCACCAAGACCTGCCCCAAGAGCCTCAACCCGGCCAGGGCGATCGCCGAGATCAAGAAGCTGATGGTCGAGCGGCGCTGAGGCGCCCCGCGTTCTGGCGGCAAGGGCGGGCGCTGTGCCCGCCCTTCTGTTTTTCAGGCAGATTCTGCGAGGCATGGGGCTTGCGACGCTCCTGTCCAAGCCCTCGGCATTGGACGGAGAGTTGACCATGGACATGCAGCTAACATCGGCTGATTCGGCGTTTTCGTTGCCGGCGGGCGGCGCGGAGCCCGGCAGGATTGGCGACACGGCGGAATATTTTGCCGATCTGGTGCGGCAGGAGGATGTGGCTGCCTTTCTCTTTGCCCGCGATCGGGAGCGGCTGATCGAATACGAACGCCTGTGCCGGGCGGCCGTGCCGAAACGCGCCCAGACGACCCCTCGTCCCGAGGCGCTGGCGACCGCGGCCTTCCTTTAGTCAGCGCGTTCAGTCAGCGCGTGGCCGCATTGCGGCGACAAGCCGTTTGCGGCTCATACCGTCAGGGGCGCTATCCATAGTATTCTCCCAGGCATGAAGCGAACGGCTTGGCCGACAATCGGGTTCTTGGCGCTGGCAGCGGCGCTGCCGGCTTCCGCATGGGCTTTCGACCTCCAGGGCCATCGCGGGGCACGGGGCCTCGCTCCCGAGAACACCCTGCCGGCCTTCGCCCGGGCGCTGAGCCTGGGCGTGCACACGCTGGAATTCGACACCGGCATCACCCGCGACGGGGTCGTGGTCATCGGTCACGACCGCCGGCTCAATCCCGACATCGCCCGGCGTCCGGATGGCGGGTATGTCGATCTGCCCGGGCCGGCGATCCGTGCGCTCACCCTCGACGAGCTCAAGAAATACGACGTCGGCACGCTGCGGCCGGAGAGCGCTTACGCCAAACAGTTTCCCCTGCAGACAGCCGTGCCCGGCACGCGCATGCCCACACTGGCTGAGCTGGCGGCCTTGGTCCGAAAATCCGGCAACGGTTCCGTCCGTTTCAATGTTGAGACCAAATTGTCGCCGCTGGCTGCCGACGACACGGTCGATCCCGAGACCTTCGCGACGACCCTGGTCGCGGCATTGCGCCAGACTGGCCTGACGCAGCGCGCCACAATCCAGTCCTTCGACTGGCGCACGCTCAAGGTGGTGCAGCGCATTGCGCCCGAGATTCCGACCGCCTGTCTGACCATCGGCCGGGGCCAAGGCGACAATCTGCAGCTCGGCCGGCCGGGCAGAAGTCTGTGGTTGGCCGGACTCGACGCCGACGATTTCACCTCTGTGCCGCGCCTGGTGCGGGAGGCGGGCTGCAAGGTCTGGTCGCCCTTCTTTCGCGACACGACGCGCGAGAGCATCGTCGAGGCGCAGCGTCTCGGTCTCACCGTTGCCGTCTGGACGGTCAACGAGCCGGCGGACATGGTCCTGATGCTCGATCACAAGGTCGACGGCATCATCACCGACTATCCCGATCGGTTGCGGGCGGTGATGGACGGCAAGAACATCGACCTGCCGGCAGCCACGCCAGTGGAGCCGTGACTTGAGCTTGCACGCCGAAGGTGATTCACTGACTCGATGACCGGCCCGCGAATCGCCTTGATCCATGCGCTCCCCGATTCGGTGGAGCCTGCCAACACCGCCTTCAAGCGGGACTGGCCGGAAGCCTGGGTGTTCAACGTCCTCGATGACGCGCTGGCCCGCGATCAGGCGGCCGCCGGCGATGACCAGAAGACGGCGATGGTGATCAATTCGCGCATCATCGACCTGGGGCGCTACGCCTACGCCTCCGGCGCGAAGGGCATCCTCTACACCTGCTCGGCCTTCGGCCGTTCGATCACCACGGCCGGCAAGCTCATTCCCTGCCCGGTACTGCGGCCCAACGAGGCGGCGGTCGACGCCGCCCTCGACGCCGGTCCCCGCATTGCGCTCCTCGCGACCTTCGAGCCGACGGTCGGCATGATGAAGGCGGAGGTGGAGACGGCGGCCAAAGCCCGCAACCTCAGTCCGAATGTCGACTCACGTCTGGTGCCCGGCGCGCTCGCAGCACTCCAGTCCGGCGATGGTGCCACCCATGACCGGTTGATCGCCGAGGCGGCGGCAGCCCTGCCGGAGGTTGATGCCGTGGTGCTTGCGCAGTTCTCGATGACCCGTGCGGCATCCTCGATCAAGGGCCGCAACGTCATCACCACTCCGGGCAGCGCCATCGCCCGGTTGCGCCGGATACTGGGGGCCTAACGCATCGTTCGATAGAGCACGTGCGGCTCTTTGTCGTGCGCGATGTCGCGCTCGTAACGTAGGCCGAGCTTCTTCATCACGTTCTGCGAACCGCGATTGGTGGTGAGGGTGAAGGCGACGATGCCGGTGAGCCCGAGGCGCTCCTCTCCGAACGCCAGAAGTACACGGCCGATCTCGGTGGCGAGGCCGCGTCCCCAGTATTCGGCCATCAGGGCGTAGGCCAGTTCGATCTCGGGCTTGCCTTCGACGGTCGTGTGCCGCAGCCCGGCCCGCCCGACGAACGCGCCATTCGCCGGGTCACGCCAGATCCAGAGGCCATAGCCATGCGTGCGCCAGTGCTTGAGGCTCGCAGCCAGGAAAGCGGCCGAAACCTCGTCGCTGCGCAAGCCGCCGAGCGTCGCCATGACGCGGACGTCGCCGTGCATCCGGCAAAGCTCGGCCAGATGGCTGGGCCCGATCGGCTCGGCCGTCAGGCGTTCACTGCGTAGAGATGTCACGACTTGCGCCCACCGAGCAGGATGTCGAGGGAGGCGGCGACGATCATCGCCATGCCGATAAGAGCGATGGTCGCCGGTACCTCGCCGAAGACGAAGAAACCGAGCAGCAGGGCGGTCGGCAGGCGCACGAAATCGAGCGGCGCCATGCGCGAGAACGTGCCGTAGAGATAGGCGCGGCTCAGCGCTGTCTGGCCGACGAAGAACAGGGCGCCGATCGCCGCCAACCAGGGCAGGTGGTGGAGCTGCGGCATCGCCCAGTCGAAGGCGGCAGGAATCGCTCCGATGAAGGTGCTGACGAACATGAAGTAGAAGGCGACACGATCGGGCGGCTCGCTGCCCGAGAGCTGCTTGACCATCATCATGGCGAGGCTGGTGATGACGGCGCTGACGACGGCGATGATGGCGCCTAGGCCGAGGCCCGCGGAAGCGCTGGGCTGGGCGATCAGCAGCACGCCGGAGAAGCCGATGACCACGGCCAGTGCCAGGCGCGGCGTGATCCGGTCGCGGAAGACCAGCCAGCCGATGAGGATCGACCAGAAGGGCGAGGTGAAAGACAGTGCCACCGCGTCGCCCAGCGGCAGGCGCGCCACCGCATAGACGAAGAGCAGGAAGCTGCCGTAGCCGAAGGCCGCGCGCCAGAAATGCCCGAGGGGCCGGCTGGTCTTGAAGAAGCCAAGCCCGCGGCTGACCAGCATCGGCACGAAGAAGATCAGTGCAAAAATGCTGCGGAAGACGCCGATCACCGGTTCCGGCAGCTCGTCGGTCAGCTGCTTGATGACGACGAAGGCTGCGGTGAAGCAGAGTACCGCGGTGATCAGGAACATCCCGCCGCGGATGTCGTCGGCCGCGGGCTTCGGTATCTCGGATGGTGTCGGGTCGGGGGCGGTCAAGTCAGCTGAGGGCGATCTTGCCCTCGATGGTCTTGGAGAGGCCGGCCCCGTCGAGCGTCAGCTGCACGCGAGCCTGCAGGGTCTCGCTGCCTTTGAGCTTGCCGCTCCTGATGGCGCCGCGCACCGCTTCCTCGATCTCGCGCTGGCTGGTGACGCCGACCAGCTTGAGGAATTTTCGGATCTCCATGTTGAACACATCTTCGTTCATCGGCGCCTCCTTGGTGTCGGCGGCACAGTACGACCGTTCGTCCGCCGCGACCAACCCCAGCCGGCCTTGACTCCCGGCAAGTTTCGTATACCGTATACGAAGGCTTTGGGGGTATAACGCCTTGGAACGACTGGCCGTCCAGCCTCAGCTCGTCGATCGCGTCTATGCGGCGATCCTTGACGGGATTTGCGCCGGACGGCTGGCGCCGGGCGAGCGCATCACCCAGGACGGCCTCGCCGAAACCCTGGCGGTGTCGCGCCAGCCCGTGCTGCAGGCTCTTCTTCTACTCAAGAAGCAGGGTTTCGTGCGCGACACCGGCCGGCGCGGCCTGATTGTCGCTCCCCTCGATCCGGCCTTCGTCGAGCATATCTACCAGGTACGCGGCGCGCTCGACGGGACGGCGGCGCGGGGTGCTGCCGGGCAGCGCACGCCCGACGCCGCGACGCGAGGGGCGGCGCTGATCGCCGCCGGCCGCGAAGCTGCGCGGGCACGCGACGTGGGCCGCATGATCGCCGCCGACATCGACTTCCACCGTTTCATCTACGACCTGTCCGGTAATCCGCTGATTGCCGAGGCGGCCTCGCCGCATTGGCAGCATATCCGCCGGGTAATGGGCGGCGTGCTGCGCTTCGACCGCCCGGCGCGGGTCTGGGACGAGCACGCGGCGATTCTCGATGCCATTGTTGCCGGCCTGCCGGACGAGGCGGAGAAGCGGGCTCGTGCCCATGCCGAAGCCGCCGCAAGAATGCTAGCGAGCGAACTTGCCAATCAAGTCCCCGCGGGGACAAAGCAATCCGCCTGAGGAGAGGCACGATGAAGCTGAGGAAAGCGCAACTCGAGGAATTCCACGAACAGGGCTACCTGTTCCTGCCCAACGTCTTCTCGCTGCAGGAGATGGACATCCTCAACGCCGAGGTGCCTGAAATCCTGGCGGCGAAGCGGGAGGAGGTTGTCCGCGAGCGGGGGTCCGAAGCGCCTCGCTCGGTCTTCTATGTGCAGACCTGGAATCCGGTCTACGAGCGTCTGGCGCGCCATCCGCGCCTGGTCGAGCCGGGGATGCAGATTCTCGGCTCCGACAAGCTCTACATGCATCAGTTCAAGATCAACGCCAAGGCGGCCTTCGACGGCGCCGTCTGGCAGTGGCACCAGGATTTCGGCACCTGGTACGAGGACGACCAGATGCCGGAGCCGCGGGCGATGAACATCGCGCTCTTCCTCGCCGAAGCCAATGAGTTCAACGGACCGCTGATGTTCATACCCAAGAGCCACCGGCGCGGCCGGCTGCAGGCGGGGCACGACGTCACCACCACCAGCTACCCTCTGTGGACCATCGACAACGAGACCATCACCCGGCTGGTGAAAGAAGGCGGTATCGTCGCGCCCAAGGGTCCGCCGGGCTCGATACTGCTCTTCCACGGTACGTTGGTGCATGCCTCCGGCTCGAACCTCACACCGTGGTCACGCTGGATCGTCTATCTGTCGCTCAACCGCTGCGACAATGCCATCCGCCGTTTCAAGCGGCCGGCCTGGATCGCCAACCGCGACTTCACGCCGATCGAACTGCTGCCGGACGACTGCCTGCTGACCTACGCCCGGCAGCGCCAATCTGCGGCCGAATGAGCGTGCGGCGGAATAGACGATGAACCTCCACCGCAAGCTTCTCGAACGGCAGGCCGCCGGCAAACCCTTACGCATCGGCGTCATCGGCGCCGGCAAGTTCGGCACCATGTATCTCGCGCAAGCACGGCGCACGCCGGGCGTTCATCTGGTCGGTGTGGCCGACCTGTCGCCTGACCGGGCGCGCGAGGCGCTGACCAAGACGGGCTGGGATGCGGCGCGTATCGGCGCCCGCTCCCTCGACGATGCGGCCAAGAGCGGTGGTACGTACATCACTGACGCCGTCGAGGCGCTGATCAAACATCCGGCCGTGGAGATTATCGTCGAGGTCACGGGAAATCCGCCCGCGGCGGTAAGCCACATGCTCAAGGCCTTTGCCGCGAGGAAACATGTCGTCAACGTCACGGTCGAGGCCGATGCCTTTTGCGGCCCGCTACTGGCGCGCAAGGCGGCAGAAGCCGGTGTGGTCTATTCGCTCGCCTATGGCGATCAGCCGGCGCTGATCTGCGACCTGGTCGACTGGGCGCGCGCCGCCGGTTTCGACGTGGTCAGTGCCGGCCGCGGCCACAAATGGCTGCCGCATTTCGCGCAATCGACGCCCGAGACGGTGTGGCAGCACTACGGCCTGACCGAGGAGCAGGCGAAACTCGGCGGCCTCAACCCGCAGATGTTCAACTCCTTCCTCGACGGCTCCAAGCCGGCCATCGAGAGCTCGGCGGTGTGCAACGCCACGGGCCTGGTGCCGCCGCCCAACGGGCTTGAGTATCCGCCGGCGAGCCTGGAGGACATTCCCTTCGTCTGCCGTCCGAAGTCCGAGGGCGGCCAGCTCCATACCAAGGGCCAGGTCGAGGTGCTGTCGTCGCTGGAACGCGACGGAAGGCCGATCCCGCACAATATCCGCTGGGGCGTCTTTGTCGCCTTCGAGGGCGACACCGAATACGTGCGCCGTTGCTTCAGCGAGTATGGGCTGGTGACCGATCCCTCGGGCCGCTATGCCGCTCTCTACAAGCGCTGGCATCTGATCGGACTCGAGCTGGGTATCTCGGTTGCCTCGGTCGGCATCCGTGGCGAGCCTACGGGCTGCGCCGATAGCTTCCGCGCCGACGCCGTCGCCAGCGCCAAGCGCGACCTCAAGCCAGGCGAGATGCTCGACGGCGAGGGCGGCTACACGGTGGTCGGCAAGCTGCTGCCGGCCGCTGAATCTCTATGTACCGGTGCGCTGCCTCTCGGTCTTGCGCACAAGGTGAAGTTGCTCAACCCGGTTAAAGCCGGGCAGCCGGTGCGCTGGGCCGACGTTCATGCCGATGAAACTCTCGACGCCGTGCGCCTGCGCCGCGAGATGGAGACGATGTTCCGCGGTGCGGCCCGAGAGGCGGCGGAATAAGCGGTCGCCTTTCCGATTCCGCTTTGGCAGACTCCGGGGCCTTACGGTTCTGGAGTTCGCATGCCCTACGTCAATATCAAGCTCACATCAGGCGTCACGCAGGAGCAGAAGGATACGCTGATTGCTGGCGTGACCGACCTGCTGGCCAAGACGCTGAACAAGGATCCCGAAAAGACCTTCGTGGTCATCGACGAAGTCCAGCCCGGCGACTGGGGCGTCGCCGGCGTCAACACCACAGTCTATCGCCGGCGCAAGAAAGCCGCTGCGAAGTAATGCCCTTCCGCACCCCGTTCACCGAGCTCTTCGGCATCCGGCACCCGATCGTGCTGGCACCGATGGGGGCGACTTCGGGCGGCGCCCTGGCCGCGGCGGTGACCCACGCCGGAGGGCTTGGGTTGATCGGCGTCGGCTATGCCGACGAGGAGTACATCAACCGCGAGTTCGATGCCGCCGGCAACCAGCCGGTCGGCATCGGCTTCATCACCTGGGACCTGGCCAAGAACCCGAAGCGCCTCGACGTGGCGCTGGCGCGCAAGCCGCGGGCCGTGATGCTGTCCTTCGGCGATGGCTCGCCCTTCGTGCGTCCGATCAAGGAGAGCGGGGCGAAGCTGATCATGCAGGTGCAGAGCCTCGCCCTGGCGCGCGAGGCCAAACGGCTGGGAGCTGACGTGGTCATCGCGCAAGGTGTCGAGGCCGGCGGCCATGGTGGCGATCCCAACAACGGCCGTTCGACCTTCCCTCTAGTGCCTGCGGTGGTCGATGCAGTGGCGCCGGTGCCCGTGCTGGCGGCGGGTGGCGTGGCCGACGGTCGCGGTCTCGCTGCGGCGCTGGCGCTGGGAGCGGCAGGAGTGCTGATCGGCACGCGCTTCGTCGCCACGGCGGAGGCGCTGTCACACGTCAACGTCAAGCAGCGCGTGGCGGCGGCCGGCGGCGACGACACGCTGCGCACGCGCGTCTTCGACATCGGCCGGGTGATCGACTGGCCGGAAGAGTATACGGGGCGGGCACTGGCCAACGATTTCTCCGGGCGCTGGCATGGCAATGAGGCGGCGCTGCGCCAGGCGCTGGACACCGAGCGGCTCCGGTATTTCGCAGCGGCCGGCAAGGGCGACACCGGCACCATGGTGGTCTGGGCCGGCGAGGGACTCGACCTGATCAGGGATGTTCGGCCGGCCGAGAAGATCGTCGAGCGCATCGTCGCCGAAGCCGAAGCGGCGCTGGCACGGACAAGCGCCGCCCGGATATAATCGCCGCTGCCGGAGCGAATCCGGCCATGCGAAGTATCGCTGCAGCGAAGTATCGCGAATGCCCGACGCTACACCCGATTCCGACCGACCCTCGCCGCTGGCCGCCTACCGGGCAAAGCTGGCGGCGGGCGAGCTCCGGCCCGATCCGGTGCAGGCGTTGGCGGCGGAGAAGCTCGAAACCCTGCACATCGCGCTGCTCGACTACGAGCCCAAGTCCGGTCCCGGTTTCTGGCGTGCCAATCTCGGCTTCGCCCGCGGTCTCGGCCTCGGCGGCGCCGGCGCACCGCCCATGGGCCTCTATCTCGTCGGCAATGTCGGCCGCGGCAAGTCGATGCTTATGGATCTTTTCTTCAACGCCTCGCGCGTGCCCAAGAAGCGGCGGGTGCATTTCCACGCCTTCATGCAGGAGGTGCACAAGCGCATTCACCAGTGGCGCCAGGCGAACACCAAGAAATCCGGCGATGCGGCCGATCCCATCCCGCCGCTGGCCGAGCGCCTCGCAGGCGAGGCCTGGCTCCTCTGCTTCGACGAATTCCAGGTCACCAACATCGCCGATGCAGTGATCCTCGGCCGATTGTTCGGGACCCTGTTCGACAAAGGCGTGGTGGTAGTCGCCACCTCGAACACCGCGCCCAC
>VGEI01000077.1 GCA_016869415.1 Alphaproteobacteria bacterium | reverse complement strand
CGACGCTGGACGACCCGGCTGGACTGCTCGGCCCGCCATGCCGCATCGCGGCCCAGTCGCACGGCGATGGCGACATACTCGTCCATGCTGCCGGCGACTGTCTCGCCGATGCCCATGCGCTTGAGGAGGGCCAGGCAATGCCGCCCGCGCAGGAATTGCTCGGGCAGGGTGACGAGTGGCAGGCTGGCGGCAATCGCCTCGAGCGCCGTGTTGCCGCCGGACCAGTCGAGGCTGTCGAGGTAGATGTCGCAGGCGGCGTTCAGGCCGGCATAACGGGCTGCATCGAGCGGCTTCAGAAAGACGATGTGGCGCGCAGGATCGAGGCCCCGGGCGCGGAATGCCGCCGCGAAGCGTTCGCGGCTCATCGCGGTCAGCGACGGTGACAGGGCATGCTCGATGAACAGAAACTGGGCCGTGGGGGCCTGCGCCGCGATCGCCGGGAAGAGATGGTCATGCGCCGGCCGGTATTTGTAGAGCGACTGGCAACAGAGATACTTGATCGCCTCGGGGCGCACGCCTGCCGCGGCGAGATCCGGTGCCACCGGCACGACATCGAGCGGCATGTAGTCGAGCGACGTGTTCGACAGCCGGACGAGGCGCTCGGTGTAGTAGGCATCGGCCTCCGGCGGCTCCATCAGATCGCTGGAGAGGAAAGCATCGATGGTCGGCAGCCCTGTCGTGTCCGGGTGGCCCCAGGAGACGCACTGCAGCGGTGCCAGGCGCAGCGCGGCAAGACGCAGGGTGACCGAGTCCATGCCGATCTCGGGATAAAGCAGCGCATGAGGCGCGTCGGCACGGATGCGGGCCGCCAGGGCCTCGAAGGGTAGTGGTTCGTCGACAAAGGCGTCGAAAGCCGCGCGGGCTTTCGCTGTCTCGGCGTCCCGGCGCTGCGAGGTCGAGTAGCCCAGGACGCGGAAGCGGCGCCGGTCGAGGCCGCGTACCCAGCCGGCGAACAGCTTCCAGACCGAATGCTGGCGGAAGAACCCGGAGACCACGCCGATCCGCAGCCGCCCGTCCGCCTGGCGCGGCGGCATGGACGGGCGCGCGGCCCATTGCGGGTAGCGCGATTGCTGCAGGTCGGCGATGAGGCCGCCGAATTTTGCCTGCAGCGCCCGGTCGTCCTGCCCCTGGTAGGCAAGATAGAAGGGCAGGGTGTGGGCGCCGGAATCGGCGGCGATAGCGCGTTCGGCCGGCGCCGCCGCCGCGTAATAGTCGCAGAGCCCGCTCAGCTCCCGTTCGTAGGCGGCGCGGCTGGCGCGGATCGCTTCTTCGCTCTCGTAGCCGAGGGGCAGGCTGGCCAGGCATTTGCCGAAACGCGCCGCCGCCGCTCGGGGATTGAGAGTGAGAGCGTGTTCGAAGGCCTGCCGCGCCTCGGAGGCGTTGCCGTAGTCGAGCAGGCAGCGGCCGAGATTGATCCAGGCGAGCGCATCCTGCGGATGCCTTGCCGCGATGGCCTGGAAGATGGCGATCGCTTCGGGGATGCGTCCGCGCTCTTTCAGCGCCGCCGCCAGGTCGTTCGCCGCCTCACGCAGATCCGGGAGCAGCGTCAGGACCCTCTGAAGGACCGCAATGGCGGCATCGAGATCGCCCTTCTCGCGCAGCGCGGTGGCGAGGTGGTAGTGCGCGGCCGCCATCTGCGGCTGTAACCGGGTTGCCTCGCGGAAGCAGACGATCGCCTCGTCGATGCGGTGGAGATCGAACAGGACAATGCCAAGATTCTTGCGCGCCTCTGCGCTGCCCGGCGCGGCAGCCGCCGCGCGCTGGAGCAGCGGGGCCGCCTCGGCGGCGCGCCCCAGACGCCAAAGCACGACGCCGTGCAGGTGAAGCGCATCGGGATCGTCGGGTGCCAGGGCGCGTGCAGCCTTGGCGTATCCCTCCGCCCGCGCCAAGTTGCCGGCGCGCAGTTGACCCAACCCGTCAGCGACGTGCCGCGCAACCTCGTTGCCGGTGGGAACGTTCACGGGATGGCCTTCAACAGAAAGCTCCCGCCGATCGTCACGTACATCCAGAACAGCCACCGGGCAAAGCGCTGCTCGTTCAAGCGCACGCGTATGAGCTGTCCCAGCTTGATGCCGATCATCGCGGGGATGACGGCGAGCAGCGACTGCAGAAAGACGGTCCCGTCGGCGATGCCGAAGCCGGCTAGTCCGACGCCCATGCCGATGCCGCCCATGAAGTACATGAGCGAGATGGCGCCGACGAACTCGTCCTTGGTGAGCCGCAGCCCGGCCAAGAAGACCATCAGGGGCGGGCCGTAGATGCTGGTGAGCCCGCCGAGGAAGCCACCGATCATGCCGGCCAGGCTCCCGAACCAAGGCTCCTGCCGGGGCGTGATCTGCAGCTTGGGCCGGAAACGGGTCAGGAGCGCGATGCCGATGACGGCAACGCCGATCAGGGCGAAGAGGATCTTCTCCGGGATGATCACCAGCGCCTTCATGCTGACGGCGATGCACAAGGTGAGCGCGATCAGGGCCGGAGCGAAGCGCCGCAGGCGGACGAGAAAGGCCGGCCAGCCGCCGATGAAGCCCTGCGCGAGATTGGTCGCCAGGATCGGCATGACCAATAGCGAGATGGCGTGCGCAACGCCGAGGAAATAGGTCATCAGCGGCATTGCCACGAGCGGCAGGCCGAGCCCGAACGTGCCCTTGACCAGCGCGCCGGCGGCGATGGCGAGCGCTATCGGCAGCAGGAACGAAACCGTGTCCATGGGGAGCTACGGCAGCCGGAGCGGCACGGAATTACGATCCGTAGAGGGTCTTGGGATCGACGGCGATCTCGGCGACGGTTTCGAGCCTGCCGCCGCGCACCGCGCGGAAGAAGCAGTTCCGCCGCCCGGTGTGGCAGGCAACGCCCTTCTGGTCGACGAGCAGCAGCAGCGTGTCACCGTCGCAATCGACGCGCAGCTCGACCAGGCGCTGGTTCTGCCCCGAGGTCTCGCCCTTGCGCCACAGTTTCATGCGCGAACGCGACCAGTAGTGGACCTCGCCCGAGGCCAGCGTGCGCTCGACAGCCTCACGGTTCATCCAGGCCATCATTAGCACCTCGCCGCTGTCGTGCTGCTGGGCGATGGCCGCCACCAGCCCGTCGCGGCCGAAAGCGATCTCCGCCAGCAGGCCAGCCGCGGCACTCATGCGCCGGCGGCCACCCGGAGGCGGCCGAATCCCGCTTCGAGGTCGGCGATCAGATCGCTGGGATCCTCGAGGCCGGCGTGGATGCGGATTAGCGGACCGCGGTTGAGCCATGGCGTCGCGGTGCGGATCTTGTGCGGCTCCGAGGGCAGGGCGAGGCTCTCGAAGCCGCCCCAGCTCGCGCCCATACCATAGAGCTCCAGCCCGTCGAGCATCGCAGCGACCGCTGCATCCGGCACCGGCTTGAGCTCGATGGAAAACAGACCCGAGGCCCCTGTGAAGTCACGCTTCCACAGCGCATGGCCGGGATCGTCCGGCAGAGCGGGGTGAAGCACGCGCGCCACCTCGGGTCGCTTCTGCAGCCAGCGCGCCAAGAGCAGTCCGGTCTCCTGGTGGCGCTGCAGGCGCACCGAGAGCGTGCGCAGGCCACGCAGGGCGAGATAGCAGTCGTCGGGACCCGAGGCCGGCCCGAGATCGTCCGCCGCACGGCGCAGTGCCGGGTAGGCAGCTTCGTTGGCCGTCAGGATGCCCATCATCAGGTCGGAATGGCCGCCGATGTACTTGGTCGCCGAATGCAGCGAAACGTCGACGCCGTGCGCCAGCGGCTTGAAGAACAGCGGTGTCGCCCAGGTATTGTCCATGATCGTGGTAATACCCGCCTTGCGAGCGACGGCGGCAATCGCCGGCACGTCCTGCATCTCGAAGGTCAGCGAGCCGGGAGATTCAAGAAAGATGACACGCGTATTCGGCTGGATCAGGCGGCCGATACCGCCGCCGATCAGGGGATCGTAGTAGGTCGTTGCGACGCCGAAGCGTGCCAGCACCGTGTCGCAGAAGCGCCGTGTCGGGCCGTAGACGCTGTCGACCACCAACACATGGTCGCCGGTCTTGAGGTAGGCCATCAGCGCCACGACGATGGCTGAGACGCCCGAACCGACGCAGATCGAGTGGTGGCCGCCTTCGAGGGCGCAGACCGCCTGCTCCAGGGCGAACGTCGTCGGCGTCCCGTAGCGGCCATAGCGGCTCTTCAACGGATCGCGGTGCTTCTGGGCTGCGTGCAGGGCCTCGACCGTCGGAAAGACGATGGTGGAGGCGTGATAGACGGGGGGATTGACGACGCCGTGGTTGGCGGCGGGATCGCGACCGGCATTGACGATGACGGTGGCGGGCTTGGGCTTCTCCATTGTCGAGCCTAACGTCTTGCGTGCCTTGGCATTCCGGGCTACGGTTTGCCCAAGACGTACACGTTTAGCCCCTGAATTGCGAGGTTTCTTCGCGGTCGTGGAGCTAGACCAAGGCGACGTCTCGAAATCAGTCTAGGCAACAGGGAAAAACGACATGAAACATCTGGGAAAGATCGCGGCCACGGCCGCCATCGCGCTGGGCGCCCTCGCGGGCACGGCCAACGCGCAACAATCGACGCTCGACGCCGTCAAGGCCAAGGGCTTTGTCCAGTGCGGTGTGAACACCGGCCTCGCCGGCTTCAGCGCGCCGGACAGCCAGGGCGTGTGGAAGGGGCTGGACGTCGACATGTGCCGCGGCGTAGCCGCCGCCGTGTTCGGCGATGCCAACAAGGTGCGTTACACCGGTCTGACGGCGCAGCAGCGCTTCACCGCTCTGCAGTCGGGCGAGGTGGATATCCTGGCGCGCAACACCACCTGGACGCTGGCCCGCGATACGTCGCTCGGCCTCGACTTCGTGGCGGTCAATTTCTATGACGGCCAGGGCTTCATGGTGAAGCGGACCCTCAACGTCAAGAGCGCCAAGGAGCTGAACGGTGCGACCGTCTGCGTGCAGCCCGGCACGACGACCGAGCTGAACCTTGCCGACTACTTCCGCGCCAACCGGATGCAGTTCCGGCCGGTGGTCATCGAGAAGCTCGAAGAGGTCGTGGCTGCCTATCTTGCCGGCCGTTGCGACGCTTACACGACCGACGCCTCGGGCCTCGCCTCGACGCGCTCGGCCCAGGGCGCCAATGCCAACCAGCACATCATCCTGCCGGAGATCATTTCCAAGGAGCCTCTCGGCCCGGCCGTGCGTCACGGTGACAACAAATGGGCTGACATCGTCCGCTGGACCTTCAACGTGATGGTCGAGGCGGAGGAGATGGGTCTTACGTCCGGCAACATCGACAGCAAGATGAACGACCCGAATCCCGGCGTGCAGCGCCTGGTCGGCAAGACTGGCGACATGGGCAAGATGCTCGGTCTGGAGAACAACTGGTCGTACAACATCATCAAGCAGGTCGGAAACTACGGCGAGAGCTACGATCGCAACGTCAAGCCGATCGGTCTGGAGCGCGGCGTGAACGAGCTCTGGTCGAAAGGCGGGATCATGTACGCCCCGCCGGTCCGCTGAGGAAAACGACGGCCGTCACTCCCAAGGAGTGGCGGCCGTTGCTTTTTGTGACACTGCTCTAATACCAGGGACGGGAAGGGCGCCATGGCGTCGATCCCGCGCAGCCGCCCAGCCCCGCCGTCGATCAAGCTATCGCTGAGCGATCCGGTCGTCCGGGCCATCGTCTTTCAGGTGCTGGTGGTCGGCGGCGTGGCGCTGCTCGTCTGGTACCTGGTCAGCAACACCATGGCTAACATGGAGGCGCGCAAGATCGCCTCCGGCTTCGGCTTCCTCAACCGCGAGGCTGGCTTCGCTATCAGCGAGCACAGCATCGACTACTCTCCCGCCGATAGCTATTTCCGGGCGCTGGTTGTTGGCGTCCTCAACACGCTGATCGTGGCGATCCTCGGTATCATCTTGGCCACGATCCTCGGCACGATTATAGGCATCGGCCGGCTGGCCAAGAACTGGCTGATCTCCCAGATCTGCTCGGTCTACATCGAGGTGATGCGCAACCTGCCGCTCGCCCTGCAGCTGGTCTTCTGGTACTACGCGGTCATCCTGGAAAATTTGCCGTCCGCCCGCGAGGCGCACAACCCGCTCCCGGGCGTTTTCGTCTCTAGTCGCGGCATCATGGTCCCGGTTCCAGCCAACGATCCCACCTATGGCTGGATGTTGATCGCCTGCTTGATCGGCATTGTCGGGACTGTCCTGCTCTCGCGCTGGGCGAAGGCCCGGCAGGCCGCGACCGGCCAGCAATTCCCGATGCTGCGCGCTGCGGCCGGCCTGATCCTCGGTCTGCCGCTCCTCGCTTGGCTGGCCGGTGGGGCGCCCACGGTCCTCGATTGGCCGGAGCTGCGTGGCTTCAACTTCCAGGGCGGCGGCACCCTGACACCTGAATTCGCCGCCCTGCTCATCGGCCTGGTGACCTACACGGCGGCCTTCGTCGCCGAGATCGTGCGCTCGGGCATCCTCGCGGTCAGCCACGGCCAGACCGAAGCGTCGTCAGCCCTCGGCCTAAAGCGCGGCCTGACGCTGCGTCTGGTCATCCTGCCGCAGGCGTTGCGGGTGATTATCCCGCCGATGATCAGCCAGTACCTGAATATCACCAAGAACAGCTCGCTCGCCGTGCTGATCGGCTATCCCGATCTCGTGTCGATCGCCAACACGACGCTCAATCAGACGGGCCAGGCGATCGAGGGCATCGGCATCATCATGATGGTCTACCTGACAGTCAGTCTGTCGATCGCGGCTTTCGGCAATTGGTACAACAAGCGCATCGCGTTGACGGAGCGTTGACGTGTCAGACGCCGCCGCGACGCTGAAATCCCTGCCCCAGTCGGGCGGCTTCAACAATTCGCCGCTCGCCCAATGGGTGAAGGCGAACCTGTTCCCCAATTGGTGGAGCACGGTCATCACGCTCGTGCTGACCTACTTCATCCTGAAGTTCCTGTTCGGCGCGCTCTCGTGGAGCCTGTTCAACGCGGTCTGGAGCATCGAGGGGACGGACACCGAGGTCTGCCGCGAACTCAAGGGTATCGGCGCCTGCTGGGCGCTCATCGCCGAGAAGCACCGCTTCATCCTCTTCGGCACCTATCCCTTCCAGGAGCATTGGCGCCCTGCACTGTTGATCGTGGTCTTTCTTGTGCTCTACGGCCTGAGCACGGTGCGAGCGTTGTGGAACTACTGGCTCGGCGTGGTCTGGGCAGCCGGGCTGCTGTCGATCGGTATCCTGATGTGGGGCGGTGTCTTCGGGCTGCGCTTCGTCGAGCAGGAACGCTGGGGCGGCCTGCCAATCACCCTGATGCTGGCGACCTTCGGCATCGCGCTGGCGTTCCCGCTGGGTATTCTTCTGGCGCTGGGCCGGCGTTCCGACATGCCGGCCATTAAGGCGATCTGCGTCGCCTATATCGAGCTCATCCGCGGCGTGCCGCTGATCAGCCTGCTGTTCATGGCCTCGGTCATGCTGCCGCTGTTCCTGCCCGAAGGCCTGACCATCGACAAGCTGCTGCGCGCCCAGATCGCCATCATTCTGTTCGCCGCCGCTTACTTGGCCGAGGTCGTGCGCGGCGGCTTGCAGGCGATTCCCAAGGGCCAGTACGAGGCAGCCGATGCGCTGGGCCTGAGCTACTGGAAGAAGACCGGCTTCATCGTCCTGCCGCAGGCGCTCAAGATCGTCATCCCGCCGCTGGTCAACACCTTCATCGGCTTGTTCAAGGACACCTCGCTGGTCCTGATCATCGGCATCTACGATCTGCTCAACGCCGCCAAGACGTCGACCATCGAGCCAAAGTGGCAAGGCTTCAGCATCGAGGCCTACGTCTTCGTCTCGATCATCTACTTCGTCTTCTGCTTCGCCATGTCGAAGTACAGCCAGAAGATCGAGGCCGAGCTCTCGCACACCCACAAGCACTGAACGGGGAACCCCCATGTCCGCCACCGCGACCGCCGCCGACAGCCGCCCGATGATCGAGCTGCGCAACGTCAACAAGTGGTATGGCGAATTCCACGTCCTGCGCGACATCAACCTGACGGTCGAGCGCGGCCAGAAGATCGTGGTCTGCGGCCCCTCGGGCTCGGGCAAGTCGACCATGATCCGCTGCATCAACCGACTGGAGGAGCATCAGCAGGGCCACATCATCGTCGAGGGCACGGAGCTCACCGGCGATCTGCGCAACATCGACACCGTGCGCCGCGAGGTCGGTATGGTGTTCCAGCAGTTCAACCTGTTTCCGCATCTGACCGTGCTGGAGAACCTGACCCTGGCCCCGATCTGGGTGCGCAAGATGCCGAAGAAAGAAGCCGAGGAGATGGCCATGTACTTCCTCGGCCGGGTGAAGATTCCCGAGCAGGTGCACAAGTACCCGGGGCAGCTCTCCGGCGGTCAGCAGCAGCGCGTGGCCATCGCCCGCAGCCTGTGCATGAAGCCCAAGATCATGCTGTTCGACGAGCCGACTTCGGCCCTCGACCCCGAGATGGTCAAGGAGGTGCTCGACGTGATGATCGAGCTTGCCCGCGAAGGCATGACCATGGTCTGCGTCACGCACGAGATGGGCTTCGCCCGCGCCGTCGCCGACAGCGTCATCTTCATGGACAAGGGCGAGATCGTGGAGAGCGCCCCGCCGACCGAGTTCTTCGCCAACCCGAAGAGCGACCGGACCAAGCTATTCCTCAGCCAGATCCTCGGGCACTAAGCGCTGCGTCAAATGACCGATGTCGGGCTTCAGAACGAAGCGCGACAGGATCATGAGACGTTTCGCCGGCTGCGAGAAGCAATCCGCCGACGAGAGGTCAGACTGAAGTTCAAGGGCGAACCGATCGCGCATCTGGTCCAGGCTCTGTATTGGGCGCCAAAGACTGGAACGGTGATCCTCATCATGTTGGCGCTGCCCCTCTACCTGCTTCTGTGTTTTGCGCTTGCGATTCTTTTTGCGGTGATGGCCCATCTGATTCCGCTTCTTGCGCCGGTGGTCGACTTTTTCTTCTCGAGAAATTCCATTGCAGCATTGGCAATAGGCGTATTTGTGCTCGTCTACTGGGTGTGGCGCCGGCGTGTCGCGCTTTCGAGTGTGGAGGCGTGGACCCTGCTATGGCGTGCTGGCGTCCTTCGGGTTGCCAAAAAGGACGAAGCCCTGTCGTGCGCCTCGCCGGAAGGTGACTGGCGAGCTTTCGCGAGGACGCTGTAGCCGACCTAGATATTCAGAGGCAGCGGGCGCGGGTCGCGGATGCGTCGCACGGCGTCCTTGTAGGGCACGAAGCCGGCCTTGATGTAGCAGGGCAATGCCTTCGGGTGATCCAACGTGCAGGTGTGCACCCAGAAGCGCCTAGTCGGCGCCTGCCAGGCCATCTCGACCGCGGCGTGCAGCAGGGTCGGGCCGAGACGCCGGCCGATGAATTTCGGGACGATGCCGAAATAGGCGAGCTCCACCTCCGGCAGGCGTCTGGCGTCGAGCTCGGCGTAGCCCGCGGGCTCGCCCTCGGCATACATCACATAGAGCCAGAGGTTGGCGTCACCCAGGATCTCCGCCAGCTCGGCGTCGCTGGCGCGGCGGCGTTCATGCCACAGCCAGGGCTCGCCGACGGTGTTGTAGAGGTAGCGGTAGAACGCCACGGACGGCCGCTCGACGCGATCGATGCGGTAGGCGACGGACGGAGGCAGAGGCTGCGGCAGGTTCGGCCTGGCCTTCATCTCAAGATAGGTGACCGTCACCTCGAGCGTGCCGGGGCCCACGAATTTCAGCTGTGGGCCGGGCAGGGCACTCATTTCTCGACCGGCGTATCGCCGGGCAGGCCCCACTCCGACCAGGAGCCATCGTAGACGGCCACGGGGCCGGCGCCGATCAGATGCAGGCCGAGCGCCAGCACGCAGGCGGTCACACCCGAACCGCAGCTCGTGATCACCGGCTTCGCCGGGTCGATGCCAGCCTCCGCGAATTTGGCCCTGAGCTGTGCAGCGGCTAGCACCACCTTGGTGTCGGCATCGACCAGCAGGTTGTAGGGCAGGTTTTGGCTGCCGGGGATGTGACCGCCGCGCAGGCCCGGCCGGGGTTCCGGGTCGGCGCCGCGAAACCGTCCGGCGGAGCGGGCATCTAGAACTTGCGCCGCCTGGCTGGCGATATTGCTCTTCACCTCGGCTTTGCTGCGCACCAGCTCGGGCCGCAAACGGGCGGTGAAGTCCGCCCGTGCCGGTGCGACGGGTCTGCCGTCGACCGGCCGCCCTTCGCGTTTCCATTTCGGCAGGCCGCCATCGAGCAACGAGACACGGTCGTGGCCGAATAGGCGGAACATCCACCAGGCCCGCGCCGCGCTCATCAAACCATGGGTGTCGTAGCAGATGACATGGTGGTCGTTGCTGATACCGAGCGCCGAGACGGCGACCGCAAAATCGGCCGCTTTCGGGATCATGTGCGGCAGCTCGGTGTTCGGATCGGAGATGCCGTCGATATCGAAGAATACCGCACCCGGGATACGCTCGGCGCCGTACTCGGCGCGCGGATCGCGCTTGGCGGTCGGCAGGTGATAGGTCGCGTCGACGATCCGGATTTCCGGGTCGTTGAGGTGCGCCGCCAGCCACTCGCTGGAGACGAGCGTTTCCGGATGGGCGTAGGCTGGATCGTTGGCCATGGCCCTAGCCGAGCAGCGGTGTGGCTACCGGCACGGCACCGCCGCCGCTCAGCCACTCCGGCACCGGCAGGCTCTTGGAGCGTAGGAACTCCGGATTGAACAACTTGCTGGCATAGCGCTGGCCACCGTCGCACAGCACCGTCACAATCGTGTGGCCGGGCCCCATCTGCCTGGCCAGGCGGATGGCGCCGGCCACGTTGATGCCGGTCGAGCCACCGAGGAACAGGCCTTCGTCCTTCAGCAGGTCGAAGATGATGGGCACGGCCTCGCTGTCGGGAATCTGGAACGCGTCATCGACCGCGATTCCCTCGAGGTTCTTGGTGATGCGGCCCTGGCCGATGCCTTCGGTGATCGAGCTGCCTTCGGACTTGAGCTGGCCGGTCTTGTAGAAGCTGTAGAGCGCCGCACCCAGCGGATCGGCCAGCGCGATGCGGATCTTGGGGTTTTTCTGCTTGAGAAACAGGGACACGCCGCCGAGCGTGCCGCCGGTGCCCACGGCGGAGACGAAGCCGTCGACCTTGCCGTCGGTCTGATCCCAGATCTCAGGCCCCGTGGATTCGATATGGGCACGCCGGTTGGCCACGTTGTCGAACTGGTTGGCCCAGATGGCGCCCGCCGACTCCTTTCGGGCGATCTCATCGGCGAGGCGGCCGGAGACCTTCACGTAGTTGTTGGGATTGGCGTAGGGGACTGCCGGCACCTCGCGCAGATCGGCGCCGCAGAGCCGGAGCATTTCCTTCTTTTCCTGGCTCTGCGTGTTGGGGATGACGATCACCGTCCGGTAGCCGCGGGCATTGGCTACCAGCGCCAGACCGATACCGGTGTTGCCGGCCGTGCCTTCGACGATGACTCCCCCGGGCTTGAGCAGTCCGCGCTCCTCGGCATCCTTGATGATGAACAGGGCGGCGCGGTCCTTGACCGAGCCGCCGGGATTGAGGAACTCGGCCTTGCCGTAGATCTCGCAGCCCGTTAGTGCCGAAGCGGCTTTCAGCCGGATCAGCGGCGTGCGGCCGATGGCGTCGATTGAATCTTTGCGTATGTCCATGGGCGGGAGCTTAGGAGGGAAGCGGAAGCGGATCAACCGATGGCGGTTGGCATCTTTGCGGAATGGGGGGTCTCGCGGGGCCCGGGTCAGATCCAGCGGCGG